>JBBSKW010000034.1:0-24554 GCA_038256005.1 Pyrinomonadales bacterium | reverse complement strand
GCCGCCCATGTATTTTCCGGCTTTGTCGAATATTAAGAGGTCGTCGATCTTTGCCGCATTGTCACGCAGTTTCAAATAAAGCGTTTGACCGCTGTCGAGATGGCCCGAACCTGGCATAACGTTTACGGTCGTGATGCCGCCGGCCTGGGCCCGTTGAATGCTGGCCGAACGCGGATTTATGCCGTCGAGAATTCGCACGTCCGGCTGGATCGGGCCCGATGCGTCGGCACCCGACCCGCCGCCAATGTGGCTGTGCGAGTCTACCAATCCGGGCATGATCGTTTTGCCGGACATGTCGTTGATCTGAGCCCCGGTTGGTGGCTGAACATTTGCTCCTATCGCGGTAATTTTTCCGTTTTGAACGACGATAGTTCCCCGTTCGATCGGTGCTCCCACGATCGGAATTATCCGTGCATTAGTAAATGCAACGGATTGCTGTTGTCCTAAAGTCGGACAAACGAACAACACCAATGCAAAACTGCATAATAGTAGTTTATTCATTTCGCGTTCCTCATTTTCTGGTAAAGATGCGGTGTGTATTGATAAGGTGCTACGAAATGGGGTTGCTGTCAAGAATACACGCACCAAATAGGGCAATCGATGTCTTAGTGAGTCCAGAAGGACTATTACAAAGCTGCGAAAATATTGGGTTTTGCTTAATTCATGCGTGAAATGCTCAGTAATTTCGTTCTGTGGCACGGATGTTGATGATGTACAAGAGTGCAATAAAGTGCAATCAGGGGGAAAGATTGTTATGAAGAAGTTTTTAGCCTTTACATTGTTATTCGTTTTCGCAGCTACATTGGCGGTACCGGAAGCTTTCGGCCAGACGCGTCGTAAAAAGAAAAAGTATCCGGGATTGGCGACGAACATCGCGATCGTTGCCGGTGCAACGGCAGCAGGCGCTTTGATCGGGCGTGGACGTAACGGAGCGATGATCGGAGCCGGTGCAGGTTTGCTCTACGCTTCGAGCCGAAAGGGAACCAAGCGTCGCGCCTATAACTCAAACTTTCGACGCGGAGCTAAGATCGCTGGTGGCGGTTTGTTAGGTGCAGGTGTTGGTGCATGGGCCGGTGGCAAGAAAGGAATGGCGATCGGTGCATTAGCTGGTGCGGGTGCAACGTATCTCTACACCAAAAATGGCCGACGTTACTACAGAGGCAGCAACGGTCGAGTTTACACTCGTTAAAGTTTGGAAAATTTCGGTTGGAAAATAGGCTGTCCATCGGGGCAGCCTTTTTTATATTACGATTCTCGATCAGACTTCGACTAAAATCGCAGTGTCTGACCCTCGTTCTCTTAACTAAAAGCTCCCAATACGACCATTATTAGATTCGCATCTACCAAATCTGATTCTTAATTGGGGTAAGCACAAATCGCAGAATCGCATACCTGGCAACGGTATACCTGGGTTAGGGTAGATTCATTTCGGATAAAATTCTACGAAAACGTTGATCTGAACGTAAGTTGGAAAATCGAGGCTCGTTTTTGATCCATGCCATCCTTTCCTCGTGCTTTTCGAGGCACTCCTGCAATGCTCGCAACGCGTCATCATAACGACCCATTTCTGCGTAATTCATTGCTAGTGAGTAGCTTGCCTTGGTGTCAGTCTGGGCCATTGTCTCAAGCTGTTTCAAGAATTCAGTCGCCCTTTCTACGTCACCGATCTTATAGTGAGCGGCACTAAGTAGGGACGCCCACGCAAAGGAGGCTTTGCCGTCATTCTTAACTATAATGCCTTCGCCAAACCGGATAACTTCCTGGAAATTCTGGTTGTGAAAAAGAAATGTCGCGTACGCTCTCGCGGCCGGATTGCTTGCCTTGTTTTCGCGTAGAAAATCCTCCGATTCTTTTAATGCGATATCGTAATCGCCCCGGGCCTCTAGGATGGGGAAACGAGCGGAGATGATGATTTCGGAAATCGGGTCCAGATCAAGTGCGATATCAATTTCTGTGAGAGCCTCGTCGTGACGTCCGACCACGGAAAGTGTTTGGGCCAGACGCTGATGAGCTGTCGCATTCTTGGGGCTTAGTTCGATCGAGCGTCGCAAATCAATTTCGGCACCTAACCAGTCCCAGTCGGCATTTCGCTTTAGCCATCCGCGGACCAAATAACCTTCGGCTAAATTTGGCTCTAGGGCCAGAGCTTTTTCGGCGGCAACTTTTGCCTTGGCTACTGTGTCGCGACTTTTCGGATACGGAAGTTTTACGGCGGAAGTGGCAAAGCCCTCAGCGAGACCCGCGTACGCAATGGCCAATGTAGGGTCGAGCCCCACGGCTCGCTGAAATTCATCGATCGCCTTCTCTTCGCGATTCTCGACGGACCTTTTATCCAGGATCATCTTTCCGCGTAGATAACTCTGCATCGCTTCCGAGGTTTGAGCGGGTTGCGTCTCCGGGGCCTTCGTTGCACTTTCAACCCGGGAGTAATATTTAAAGCCTGCCAATGAGAGAACGAGCACCGTGGAAACGAGTGCAAAAACCCATCGGAACGGCCGTTTTTCAGCAAGCGCTTCAGATTGCCGGTCTGGGTTGAATACGGGCGATCCGACGTTTTTCGAAATTTCCCGGACCTCAGCCGTAAACCTGTAGCCGTGTCGCGGAACAGTCTTGATCAGTTCTTTATTTTCAAATATCTTGCGCAGCAGAGATATTGTGTAATTGATATTCCCTTCTTCGACAAAAGTGTCCTTCCAAACCGTTTCGATCAGCTCATCGCGAGAAACTATCTCTCCTTTTTTTTGGACCAACAGTACAAGGGTCTCAAGAGCCTTTGGAGAAATGGAAACCAGATCGTTTCCACGCCACAAACTTGGACCGGCAGGACGGAGACAGAAATCCTCAAATTCGTAAAAATACTCAGTGTTACTGGACATTAAGGAAACCAAACAAAAACCAAACAAATTCCAAAGGACACACTTTCAGGTTAAATGTATAACTATTCTCACCACAAGGCAAAATTTTTGACAGTTAGATAATTCGATTAACGAGGACGAAAAATGAAAAAATATTTCTTAGTTGTGATGCTAAGTTTCTTGGTGTCGGCGTGTGGAGCAGGAACTCTGATACCAGTCGGCGTTGCTGGAGACTCGAAGCCAAAAGTCGGCGACTCGGTCGTTGCCAAATGGTCCGCTGGCTCCTTTTACGAAGGCAAAATAGAAAAAATCGATGGTGCGAAGATGACTGTTGCGTGGGACGACAAATCTCAATCGACGGTTATAGATGCGACAGACATCTATACAATTCCGACCTCAGGTTCTACACCGGACGTTAAGCAGGGCGACATGGTCCTGGCCAAAACCGCGTCCGGAACATACTGGAATGGCGCCGAGGTTATGGGCATCGAGGGCTCCGTCTATAAAGTCCGTGTTGTGACCGGATCTACCTCCGTCAATATCGCCGGCGAAAAGATTATAAAGGTTCCGGCAACCGCAGCCGCCGATTTCAAGCAGACTGCTAGCTCGACGGACTTTGTGGCTGAGGCCAAAAAAGGCAAAGTCGCAATTCCGGCTGATTACAAACCCAAGAAAGGCGATGCGGTTTTAGCGGAGTGGACAACGGGCAGCTGGTGGGAAGGGACGATCGACAACATCTCAGGTTCTAATATTTACGTGGCTTGGCAAGGTAATTTTAAGCCTTCTGCTGTGAACATAGGAAAAATTATCCCGATGCCAACCTCAAACGACAAAACTATGCCAGCTGAGAAGCAATTCGTGCTCGTAAAGCCGGACAGCGGCTGGACCTGGGTCTATGGACAGGCATCGGCCACCAACGGCAACCGCGTCGAGGTAAAACTCGCCAACGAAAAATCGAAAACAGTCACAGCGGGCGAGTTTGTTTTGCTGAACTAAGGCGAGGGAACCTCGAAAAGGAGACGACCAGGTGAAAAATAAGCGGATAATCAATACAAAACTAATTGCGGTAATGTTGCTGATCTTTTCTTTGACGGCGTTCACAACGGCCCAGAAAACTTTTCGCGTAGGCGATCGAGTGGCCGTCAAATCGACGAATCAGGAAGGCGTGATCTTAGAATTAGCCCCACGAGGGGACGGAGCAAAGGTAAAGACAGGGCCGGGGAAATACGATTTTAAGTGGATTGCGTTCACTAACCTGATCACACCGCAAGCGGCGACGACCCAGCGCGAGGCCGAACGGCAGGACGAAGAGCAAAAGCCGATGCGGGCTCAGTTCAAGGCTGAAACTCAGCGGTTTGACATTCTCGTGGCAAATCTCGTTCACGCTTACGATTCAAAATACAGTCAGCGCGAAATTACGATCGAGGACAACCCAGCCATATTCGAGCAATGGAACAAGGATTTGGCGGCTCTCGCGGCGATCTGCAAAAAATATCCGAATATGACCAACGCCGCTTACACTTCAGAGCCGCCGTATGATACCGACTTTCGAAATCATCCCGCCGATTGGTGCAAGTTGGCGGACCAGCGATCGGCCGTGATCATGAAGACGAGGTTGACAGGCTACGATCACTACGCCGCCATTGAGATCAATAGTCTCGTCATCGGTGTTAACCGAACGATCGATAACGCGGCGGGCTATGTCGATGACGATATGCAAATGCTCCTCTTCGAACGAGAGGCATGGGAACAAAAGAATCTGGGAGCGACCAAAAAAAGGTATAGGGGCGCTGGGCTGATGATGCCGATCGCACTTCTAAAACCGCTTGACGAAAAAGCCGCGGCACTAAAGGCTCAGATCGATCGCGACGCCCCGACGCGAAGCTGGACACCGCTCAAATTATCGGATCCCGCACTCGAAGCCTTGGCGCGAAAAGATATTGTTGCGGATTTTCCCGGTGCGAAGGTCTTCAAGACCGGAATGACCTATGCGTCATGGGAAGCCCGCGATCATAAAACCTATGTCGGCAGCGACAGTAATTTCCGATATTACCGAATTACTCCGGGTGCTTATCGATTCAGACGGGGACTGGCACTCGTCCAAATGCCTAACCGGCCGTTTTGCCAGATCCGCGAGTTTCAGGTAACGCAGTACAAGGCAGGCGGCGGATACGGGCCATCGAAAGCAGGAGTTGCCAGCACTGGAATTTTTGTCAAATGTCCTTGAGGAAGGATCTGGCTACATTAAACCAACCGGTTTAATTTGGATAAGGAAACTTGAGGTCGAAGGTCGTTCCGGCAGAATTGTTTGTGCGGACTTCGATGGTGCCGCCGTGGGCGGTGACGATGCCGTAGCAGACGGCGAGGCCGAGGCCTGTGCCCTGGCCGGCTGGTTTTGTCGTGAAGAACGGGTCGAATATCTGTTTGGATGTAATCTCGTCGATGCCGGTACCTGTGTCGGAGATCCGGACGACGATCGAATTATCTTCGAGAGCTGTTCCAATCGAGAGTTCGCCGCCGCCGGGCATAGCATCTTTTGCATTTAACAAAAGATTAAGGAAAACCTGTTGGAGCTGGTCAGGATCGGCGAGTATCTTCGTGACGGTTTCGTCGAGAGAGGTCTCGACCTTCAGCTTTTGAAATCCGGCGTCGAAATTGGCGAGCCGAAGGCTGGAGCGAACGACGTCGTTGACGTCGATCATTGACTTTGCCGCAGGGCGGACTCGTGCGAAATCGGTCAGGTCTTTAGTCACGCGTTTGATGCGGGCGATCTGGTCCGAGATAAGTCTTAGTTCTTCGGAATTGTTCGCTTTAGCTTCTTCTTTCTGCAGTATCTGAATCAGAGACGAGATCGCAGCGAGCGGATTGTTTACTTCGTGAGCGACGCCGGCGGCGAGCGTGCCGATGGCGGCAAGGCGGTCGCTTCGCATTAGCTGATCGTTCATCTTTCGAAGCTGATCGATATCGGCGGCCATTTTCCGGCTCATTTCGTTGAACGAATTTGCGAGCAATCCTATCTCGTCGTTGCTCTTTCGCAGATCGACCTCGGTTCCGTATTCGCCGTCCGTGACCTTGACCGCTGCGAGAGCGATCCGTTGAAGTGGCCGCGATATCGAACGAACAACGAGAAGCAAAAGCAGCAGATTTGGCACCAGAGCCGAAACAATGCTGAAGACCAGATATTTTCGCCACGCTTCGAACGACATTCCGTCCTGAAATGCCCACCAAACGATCGGCACTTGAAACACGGCGAAAGAAATGATCGCGATCGAAGCGATGGTCAGGGCGATCTTGTAAGTGATCGGGAAAAGGCGGAATTGATCGAGCGCCGTCTGCAGCGAAAAGAGTTTGAAATTTGAGATCGCGTAAGCGTAGATCAAAACGCCGGGGAAGACGAAGATCGCACTAAACGGCAGGAACATATAAACATCGAAATACGGAAGAACGAGGTTCGCGGCGGTCTTGAAAATCCCCGTAATGACCACCGCCCAAAAGATCGCCGAAAGCTGTTGGCCGCGTTGCGTGCCGGCGTATTGCCTTGCCTTTGTATAAAGCACGAACGAACCGTAAAAGAACACGAAATAGACGTACGCGACGAAGGCGTAGGCGAGCGGCGAAAGTTCGAACTTGAGATCTATCCCGTTATAGCTGATCGATCGCCAAAGAAGTCCGAAAATGGCGGCGGGAATCAGGATGAGCCCCGGCGCGAATAGAACCGCAGCTTTTTGTCGCGGCGTTCGCGAATTTTCGGGAAACACCCAAGCGAAAACGACGAGCGCGTATTGCATCATAAGAGCGATGACGAAACTGGTCGCTGCCCACCATTCGGCACCGAAACGCTCCTCATAAAAATTCCAAAAGAAAAGGTCTTTGGTGGTCCACAATGCGAGAAAAGCGATGAACGCGCCGAACGTCTGATTCGCTCGGCTCCGCGGATCGGCTACGAATACGTAAAAACCGAGTAACACGAGCAGGAACAGCGCAAAAAGATGAAGCAGGACCAGCATCTGTTAAATACTAATCCTCGCAGGTTTTTTAGACAAAGCAGTTAGGGAATGACGATCTTGAAATTTGCACCGACTCCATTGATGTGACGAAGCGTTCCGGTTCGGTTGTCGCGGCGAACGTAGAAGAATTCGGCAGAGACGTTGTCGGAAAGCTTCTTTCCGATACCGGCTGAAAACTCGTGTGCGTTCCAAGACTTGGCCGAGAAATCGTAAAAAGGCTCGCTTGCAACGAATGGCACGAACCATTCGGCTCCGTCTTTTTTGACAGGTATTTGAAATGTAAATTTGTTGCGAAAGCGAACGACGTCTGACCTTGAATGCCGGGCACGATATTCTACGCGGTCTCGATTTTTGATCGCGAACTTTTTCCATTTTTTTGAAAATGTTAGATCGAAACGGATGCGGTGTTCGAATTCGTCTCGGCCGCGACCCGGTTCGCCGCCGCGATACAGATATGTTGGGGCTAGCGTGAAGTTTTCGTTAAGGCGAAGCTCGAATCCTGCACCGATGCGTCGGTCCACGGGGTATGCACGATTTTGGCCGAGCCGGAGTGTGCCGAAGAAAATCAGCGAAAGCCGAGCAACGTTTTTGCCTTTTTTATCCTTTGTTTTGAGGATCGGCTTTACAAAGGTCGTTTCGTTCCAGATCTGGAAGTCTTTGACCGGGCCTTGCGCGTACAGCCCAAATACAGACCCGAAACAAACAAGCGTAAAAACGAGGACTAATGGCCGAGTTGGAGAGTTGAACATCTGAATGAACACAAAAGCGTTAAAATGCAACAAGTTAACCTGATAGGGTTAAGCATGTTAACGTTGCCTTGAGTGTTACATGAATGTTAACTCAACGTTACAAGCGTTTTCAAATGACCTGGACCTACAGCCCCAGAACTAAGGCGCACAGTGTAAACACCGTGCCGAACGCTACGGGAAGGAAGTGCTTTAATTCAATGTGGTTCCCACTCGAAAGCAGTCGATGGGCTACGGCATAGACAGGGAGTGCGATACCTGCCGCAATTCCACCGATGACGCCTCCAGCGATGCCGCCGATGATCATCAAAAATATTCCGCCCACACCGCCCGAGAAAATTCCCCAAACCACACCAGCGAGTCCGGAAAGCACAAGATAAGAATGCCAACGGTATGATTTTAGCGAATCGATCAAACAGCCGACGTAGCTGCCGGTAATGAAACCCATAGCCGCCGTGATGATGTTGGCCAGTAAGAAAAGAGCTATAAAGAAGTATTCGCCGCCGTTATTGCCAGAGTCCTGAATAACCTTTAAGAGTATAGAGAGCGGTCCAAAGGTGCCGAGTAGCAGACCAAAGTAGGAAAGAGCTTTTCGCGTTGAGATCGGGTTAGACATCGCGTTTAAGGCGTCGACTTCACGGTCATCGGTGAAGGTAGCACGCATGACTTCGAATTCGCGATTCGCTTCCAGCAGGTTTGCAAGGTCGACGCCCTGCGCGCCAAAGTTTAACTCGTCGTATTCACCACGTTCTTTTAAGACCGAACCTCGATAGTCTTCCATTCTTCCCCCTTGCAAACTGACAACCGCACGGTGAGAGGGTTGTTATGCGGATCTGCGATTTCACCAAGATCCAAAATTATCTTGCGAACCGTTTTTTGATCAACGGAGAGACCGTCGACAAGTTCTTCCACCTCGGCACGTGCAACCTTATGATGATTCAAAACGGTCTGTTGGTTGCGTCTCTCGAGACACTTGGCGCCGATTCGCGGATTTGGATGCCCGGCGGCGGCGAGCAAGTCTGAGAATTTTAAATTATCTTGCGGCTCTGGGTGCTGAAGCATTAGGCCAAGTTCCGCATATCGTTCGACAACGGAATAGTGGGAGCCTGCCTTGGCTCTTGGGAAAACCGTTAACGAATCTTTCAGGCTGGCCAATGTGTTCTGAGTGCTTGTGACAATTTCGGAATCCGCTTTCCTGAGCTGAGCGAAATCTTTACTTGCGATGGCGGTCGCAATCATTGCCTGAAGGCCCGGATATAAAAGCATCGTTCCATAGGCCGGCCAGAAGATCATAGAACCGAGAGCCCGAATGGCACCTGTAAGCCGGATGCCAGAGCCGTTCATCTGAAGTAAGCTGTAAACGCCGAGCGGTGCCCCCAGCGAAAGGTAAATAATAGCGATGTCGAAATAGGTCATCAGTTAGAATTTCGGCAATTGTCATGCCTTGTATCGGACAGGTTCGTGGTTCGTGGCGTAAGTCTGTTAACTCTAGGTAAACAAAGAGCGATGTGAATTTATTCCGGAACTTTCGGTTGAGGGCTTTCGTTATAGTTTTTGCAGTATGCAAATTTTATCGAATATCACATTCGCGTTTTGCAAATTTGACAAATTCTTTCGTTCCGTATTGAAGTAGAACGCAAAAATTTAACAGCCGCCACGTCAAGATAACGGCACGGAAGTTGCATAACAAATAATTAGGTAATGAAATCATACATTCCGGAAATTCATACATAAAAAAAGGATCGAACAAGGAGGCGAACAGTTATGACTGAGAAATTGAAGGTGAAGGTAATTAAGAAAGGAACGGTCAAGGCTGAGCCTACAGTAGTGACGAGTAAACTCGTGGCTAAGCGCGAAGCGGCCCGCGAAATGGTTTCGACCGTGAGCACTTGGGTAAACGATCTTCATCAGCGAAAGCGTGACGAGACCAAATTGGCGTTGGAGCAGCTTTTTGGCCAACAACCGCGGCCGACCGAATCTTAAACGACGACCGACGCCTAACGCGCTCGGATTGATCAACTACGCAATTATATTAGGGAACAGTCGATGATTGGCTGTTCTTTTGCATTTGTCCCGCCTTTTTTCAAAGCCGCCGCCAGTTATTTGCAAGTGAGCCGAGCTCATTGCTATTCTTGCATCGATCAAACCAAGCTTCGCCGAAACGTATGAAAAATAAAGTAGCCCTGATCACGGGTGCCAGTAGCGGTATCGGCCGTGCGACTGCAAAGCTTTTTGCCGAGAAGGGAGCGACCGTTGTCGCGATCGGCCGCAACGAGAGTGAGCTTTCGCTGCTTCGCGATGAGACGCGCGACTTCGAAGGCTCCCTAAAGGTGCATTTAGCAGACGTTTTGGAGCATACGCAAATTGACCGAATTCTGTCGCAAACGATACAGCATTCCGGTCAGATCGACGTGTTGGTGAACGCTGCGGGTGTAATAAAATCTGGCGACATTGAAAATACTTCGCTCGACGAGTTTGACGGAATGATAAATATCAACGTTCGGTCGGTATTTTACTTAATGCAGAAGTGCATTCCGTTCCTTGAGCAGACAAAGGGAAATATCGTCAACGTTTCGAGCGTTACCGGACTCAGGGCCTTTCCCGGTGTTTTGGCTTACTGCGTTTCAAAGGCCGCTGTTGACCAGTTAACTAGATGTGCCGCACTGGAACTTGCCCCGAAGGGCATCCGCGTAAATGCTGTGAATCCGGGTGTTGTTGTCACGAATTTGCATAAACGCGGCGGCATGACCGACCAAGCGTACGAAGCGTTTTTAGCGAATGCCGCGAATACACATCCGCTTGGCAGGCCAGGCGAAGCAGCGGAGGTCGCCGAGCTGATCAGTTTCCTAGCCTCCGAGAAGTCCGGTTGGATCACGGGAGTAACTTACTCGATCGATGGCGGCCGTGCGCAAACGTGTGCCCGCTGATACGTCTACTCATTTAGCCGGAGGTCTTTAGACTGAAACTTCGCTTGCTTCCTAGCTCATTCGAAATCGATGGAACTGCATCTTTGCGGCAGCATACGACGTGCTTTGTGATAGATGACCGGGTCGCGATCGATGCGGGAACGCTTGCTCATGCCGCAACGGACGAAATGCGTTCCATCCTGCGCGATGTTGTTCTGACGCACGCTCATCTTGATCACATCGCCGGGCTGCCGCTTTTTGTCGATGATCTGTTTGCCTCGCTCGAAGGTCCAATTCGCGTTCATGCGAGCCCCGAAGTTATCGAAGTGCTGGAACGAGACGTTTTCAATTGGTCGGTCTATCCATGTTTTTCCGAGCTGACAAATGATCACGGGAACGTGCTCGAGTATGTGTCGTTGACTGCGAACGAAAGTGCTTCGGTCGCCCACCTTGAAATAACACCGGTCAATGTAAACCATAAGATACCGACAACCGGGTTTGTTATTTCCGATGGAAATCGAACGATCGCATTGACCGGTGATACGGCTGAGGTTAGCGATTTTTGGGAAACGGTTAACGTTCTCGGCCGGCTTGATGCGTTGCTGATCGAATGTGCTTTCCCGAATGAAATGGCGGAACTTGCCGAGGTTTCACATCACTTGACGCCACGTCTTCTGAATGATCAACTTGCGAAATTCGGCCATCCAAATTGCCCGATCTATGTGGTAAACATCAAACCGATTTATCGTGAGCCCGTGATACGTCAGATCGAAGAACTGAACATTAAACATCTCAGTGTGCTTGAAGTCGGAAAGACTTATGAATGGTAGAAGTCCTACTTGGTAACGTTTCGTAGAAAGTTTACTGGTTCGAATGAGGTTTCTCTGTGCTCGTCGGGAAAGTCGTAAAGTGTAACTCGGCCGTTACGAAGTACTTCCTTGACCTTGAACGTTCTTGCCTCGCGGTCTCGGCCGGGCATTATTTCGGCACGAAAAGTGACGAACATCTCTGGCCTTGCCCAGATGCGGACTATCTTTCCGGGCTTTTCTTTTCGTCTCCTAAATATCGCCATCGCTTATCTCTCGCTCAACTGGCTTCTTGTGTTTGGCTCCGCGATTTGACGGGCGCACTTTTTTGTCGGGCCGTCGAACACCGATCTTTTTCGAAGGCGGAGCGGTCGGTTTTCGGACTGAATCGAAGACCGGCATCTCCGGTTTTTTGCGCTTTTTCCCGGCCACGGACGCATTGTAGCAGAATTTTGTCATCATTTTGATAGCGTAGATCGACACCAACGAGTCTTTTAACGTGTTACGATTGTTTGACAAGAACATCGAACTGAATCCACGATAGTCCGAGCAGAAAGTGCAAGCAGAGTTCCGGCCAGTTGATGAACAGAAGATCGCAGGTTCAAATGAGAGGCGAACTTGTCCGACCGCACCGGGGTCGGCCCTTGTTGCTGTCGGCAAAAAACTATTATGTTTTAGCGATCCTCGTATCGGTCTCAGTCTTTTTTGTCTCTTGGATATTAATGAGCGAAAGCGGCGAACCTATGCCGTATGTCGGTGCGAGCTTGGTTGCCGTTATCGTGCTCGCTAGCGCCGTTCTGATCCGCGAAGTTATTTTGCGAATGCACGAGAGTCGGGCCCGAGCCGAACGAACACGGCTCGATAAGCGCATGCGGGCGGCACTGAAGTTTATTCCCGGCGACGATGTGAAAAAGGTTTCACTTGAACAGAATAAGGCCTGGCTTGAATATATCAGGACGAAGTCTGACGCGGCTAAAGTGCTTGCCAAAATAGCCGAAGCTCATCGCGAGGTCTTTGAACTGTGTGAGAACTATCTTAATGAAATAAGCCAGGAACTGAACAATGTTACGCCTGGATCGCCGCGAATCGGTGCCTTTCGGAAAGGAACCGACAAGGTCCGGGCCATCCATGAATATCATTTGATCAGATGGGCAAAGATCGAATCTAGCCAGATCGCCGTAAACAACAATATTCGTGGTAACATAGATGAAAGACTGGCGGTTGCCGCCCGTGCCGAAAGTGCAATAAGGTACGCGCTTGGACATTATCCAAACAATGCCGATCTTGTTGCCTCACATGCAGTGGTTAGCAGCACGCGGCGGATGGTGGAAGCGGCGGACTTGACCAACGAAGCCGAGATCGCGAAAAAGCGGGGCGATTTGGAAGGTGCTTTAGACTTCTTTAACGAGGCTCTTGAAAAAATTCGGCTCGACGATGTGGTTTTGGGTTCGAACGAAGAGAGCATTGTCGAACGGATCTCTGACGAGATAAGCTCTTTGGAAAGGAAGCTCAACATCATAGAATAGCTCGGCGCGCAGCCATTCGCCGTTATTTTTTGATTTTACGGATGATTTCCCAACGGTGTCCCAAATGTGGAAGTGAGCGAATAAGACGCGGATACCGTCCGACGCCTATTTGGTCGAAGTTTCTCTTTCGTTACAATCTTCTGTGCGATTCGTGTAATTTGGAGTTCTTTGGGTTTGCCGTTCCGTTTACGGTAAATGCACGGGGACGAAAGCGTCCAAAGAAGAATGGCAACGATCGGAACATGGACTAGCCTCTAAACGAAATAACCCTCTTGTTGATCCGAATTTTCAATCGAAAGCCGCTGCGTAAATGTCGAACTGAGCTATCCTCGTTGCTAGCTTGGATAATGGTCGCTTTTCTTTTTGTGCCGATCGGCGCTCAAACCGCCCCGCCTTCCAGTCAACTTGTTCATTTGGGCGACGTTATCGACGTAGATGTAATTGGCAGCACTGAATACGATTGGCGTGGGCCGCTAACTCCGGAGGGTTTTCTTGACGGCTTCGATCAGATCTCGAAACAGATCTTTGCATTGTGCCGAAGCGAGGAAGAGATCGCGGCCGACGTCGCTGCAGAGTATGGGCTGATACTTCGCGAACCGAAGGTGCGTGTCTCGATAATCGATCGGTCTAACAGGGCGTTAGCTAGGCTCGATGGAGCCGTCAGAACGCCGTATCGTTTTCACATTCAGCGCCCGGTTCGGTTAAACGAACTTATTGTCCAGGCGGGCGGGATAACTGATGCGGCTAGCGGCGAAATTCAGATCCAGCGGCCTAGGAACTTGAGCTGTGAAGGATTTGATCGTGGAACCGACGATACAGCGAGGCCGGCGGTAAAGTTGATCAAGATAGGCGACCTTTTAAAAGGCGTGGAAGAAGCCAACCCGACAGTTCTGAGCGGCGACATTGTGACGATCTTGGAAGCGTATCCGATATATATTATCGGCGGTGTTAATCGCCCGGGTTCAGTAGATTCACGTTCGCAAGTTACGCTTTCACGGGCGATATCGATGGCCGGCGGCCTATTGAAAAATGCCGACAGTTCGGCGATCGCGATCTATCGAAGAACCGATGGAAAGACATCGATAATTAACGTTTCGCTAGATCAGGTCGAGGCTGGAACTGCGGCCGACCCGACGCTCAAGGCCTTTGATATCGTTGATATAACCGAACGTGGGCGCCGGCCCAGACGCCTTCCACCCGACCCCGACTTGGCAGTACGTAGTGCCCGAAGCGGCCCGTCGCAGCCTCCGCTAAAGGTAATAGACTGAGTGTTGATTCTTAAATTTCCAAGAATTTAATTGATGCCGGCCCTCAAAAATGGTTCAATATGGGTTTAGGTTCCCAATAACGTTATGGCAAATAGATTTAGTCGCCGGTTTACGGCACTTTTGTGGTTGGTTGGTGCAGGGATCTTGATCGGCGGCCTAGTCGCATTTGAACAGATCGCACTGCTCTACCTTGTCGCGTCGATCGGTCTCATTGTACTGCTTCTGATCGTCGCTTTTGCGGACCTTGAAAGCGTAGGCAAAGAAGGCGGTGGATTTGTCGAGAAATAGGATTAAGCGTTGATCTCAAGTTTCCGAATCAAAGTTATTGGCGTGCTCGTTCTGTTCGCGTGCGTATTCGCTCAAGCAGCGCACGGGTCGATGTTCGTTTCCGGTGCCGAACGGGACGTGAAATGGCGAAACGAACGTATAATGATCGCGATCTCTGATTCGTTCATAGGCGATATTGCATCAATAAAACGCGGTTCCGACCCGGTTGAGGCACTTCGCCGGAGTTTAAAGACTTGGTCAGACGTTTCGGGAATAGAATTTGAATTGGTGAACTCGGCTGAACTTAACGTCAGCCCATCCGGTCCGGCTGGCGATGGTGTGAATTTGATCACGATCGCGGGTACAGCTCAGAACACTTTATTCATCAGTAGAGAAGCGATTGGAATACCGGCGGCGACGCGCCTTTACTTCGACAAGTCAGGGCGGATTACTGAGGCCGACATCGTGCTAAATCCGGCCGAACAGTTCTCGACGGACGGAACGTTTGGCACGTATGACCTCGAATCGATCTTCGTACACGAGATCGGCCATCTGCTTGGGCTTGGGCATTCTGAACTATCTTCCTCATCACTTTTTGAAAGTTTGCCAAGAAATGGACTTTTCGGTACACAGGCTTTTGCAGTGCGAACGCTTTCAGCCGCAGATGTCGGCGAAGCTCGAGCGAAATATGGCTTGCGTGCCGATGTGGAATGTTGTGGGTCACTGAGCGGACGGCTTTCATTGCCGAACGGGCGTGCCGCATCGAATGTAGAAGTTTGGCTTGAAGAATCGGCCGACGGGCGACTGGTGGCGAACGCCCGAACGGACGAGCAGGGCCGTTTCCGAATGAGCAGCGTTCCCGAGGGTAATTACCGATTGTTTAAGGGTTCGGACATCTTCAGCGAGGAACCGGAGGAGGTTGCGATCCGGACGGGAGACGAATCGAAGTTCGCCGGGCGTTCCGCTGTCACTGATGTTGATACGAAGACTTTCCTCGGGCTTAATGGGCAGCTTTCCAATGTTGCTGTTCCCGTCAACCGCGGCAGCACTTATCGTGTATATATTGGAGTTCCGAGCGGCATAGCCGATCCGGCTAAAGTATTCTCGACTTCGAAGCATGTTGCGATAGTTCCGGATTCGCTTTTGGTTCATTCGTTTTTTGAAGGGATCAAGGTAATAAGTATCGAGTTGGAGATCGATGCCGCGGCGGAATTCGGCGATTATTCGCTTGTACTTCGACTCAGTAATGGACGAACGGTCCCTATGCCCGGATCGCTCAGTCTCGAAGCCTTTCCGGTTCGCGGTTTTCGCTCAATCTTTTAGGGGCTAAGACTCAAAAAGTTAGTTGCAATTTACCAACCTTTGTGCATAATCTTGAGTGTTCACCTCCCCGGTGAACACCAAGGTCACGAGGGGTGAGGACTTGTGGCCATTGGGGCGGCGGAGTGGGAGACGCCGCCCCTTAATCTTTCAAGCGGCGATGCGATTGGGTGAGATAAAACAGGGTAGTTCAAGCTCGTCAACTGTTGAGCCGGAATTAATAATCTCTAGTAATTTAAGTGTGAATCAAGGTGGCCGCCGAAATATGACGTGCGGTCTTTTCATTTTAATATGAAACGACGCGGACGAAGCTGGCTACAAAAATGGTTGTTCAATGAGGTTTCCGAGATCGAGGGACCGCACGAACAAGTTGGCCGTCACCCGCAGCATTCGTGGTGGCAGGTGATGTGCCTAACCGGCGTCGATTACTTTTCCACGCTGGGTTACCAGCCCGGTATCGCATTTCTCGCTGCCGGAGCGTTATCGCCTTTCGCGACGCTCGTACTTGTTCTGTTGACGCTATTTGGCGCCCTGCCGATGTATTGGCGTGTTGCCGAAGAAAGCCCGCACGGCGACGGTTCGATTTCAATGCTCGAACGCCTACTTTCGCGTTGGAAAGGTAAGATGTTCGTGCTTGTTCTTCTCGGTTTCGTTGCAACAAGTTTTATCATTACGATTACGCTCTCGGCCGCCGACGCGACGGCTCATATAATCGAAAATCCATACGTTGAGAAGAACTTCCACTTTCTGCACCACGAAGTTATAGTGACGCTCGTATTGATCGGATTTCTTGGTGCAGTTTTCCTGCGCGGATTCAATGAAGTTATCGGCATTGCGGTCATTATCGTAGTGGTGTTCCTAGGTCTGAACGTGGTGATCATCGGGGTCGGTCTCCACCAGATCATCATTGTCCAACCCGAGGTGGTCAGTAATTGGACGTCAAGCATTTGGGTACATCCGAACGTCGGGGGAAGCGTTTTTTATTTGATCATTGGTTCACTCCTATTGTTTCCAAAGCTCGCACTTGGCCTCTCCGGTTTTGAGACGGGCGTGGTTGTGATGCCGCTCGTTAAGAGCGATGTTCCCTTGCCGGAACAGAATGGACAAGCTGTACATCTATCGACGCTTTCGTCGGAACCGCCATCTGGCGATGTCGAGGCACACATTAAGGGCCGTATCGCCAATGGTAAAAAACTGCTGACCGGTGCCGCCGTTATAATGAGCTTTTTCCTGATCGGAAGTAGCATCATTACTGCAATGCTGGTTCCTTTTGCCGAGATTCAAGAAGGCGGAAAGGCATACGGTCGTGCGATCTCGTATCTGTCGCACACATACCTCGGCTCTGCATTTGGCACGATCTACGATATATCCACGATCGCAATATTGTGGTTCGCCGGAGCGTCCGCAATGGCGGGGCTTTTGAATATCGTTCCTCGTTATCTTCCGCGATACGGGATGGCTCCGGACTGGGCCAAAGCCACGCGGCCGCTCGTATTCGTTTTCACGGCGATCTGCTTTTTGGTAACCATACTCTTTCAGGCGAACGTTAACGCACAGGGCGGAGCATATGCGACCGGCGTTCTAATGCTGATGACCTCAGCCGCCGTCGCAGTGACGATCTCATCGCGTCGTAAAGGCGAAAAGGTCTGGGTAGCGTTCATGTTGATCACGCTAGTCTTTGCTTACACGACCATCGCGAACATGATCGCCCAACCGAGCGGAATCCAGATAGCATCGCTGTTCATTTTCGGCATTATCGCTACGTCATTCATTTCAAGGGCACTTCGAACGACTGAAGTGCGGATCGACGACATTGCTTTTGACGCAAAAGCGATCGAGTTTATCAGCGAATTGTCGGAAGGCGAGATACGCATTGTGACGAATCGGCGCGAAACCGGCGATATATCGGAATATCGCTTCAAGGAACACGAGAAGCGGATCGACAACCATATTCCGTCGACGGATCCTGTTCTGTTTTATGAGATCGAACTTGGCGACGCATCGGAGTTCAAGGGCGGATTGCTGATCCGTGGCGTCGATGTTGGTGGATATAGAATACTTCGAACGGAATCACCTGCTGTTCCGAACGCGATCGCGGCGCTTCTGCTAAACCTGCGTGACAGGACCGGAAAGATCCCGCACGTTTACTTTGGTTGGAGTGAAGGAAATCCGATAATGTATCTCGCTAGATATATCCTATTCGGCGAAGGCGATACGGCACCGGTTACGCGCGAGATATTGCGCCAGGCTGAAGAGGACCCGGAGCTAAGGCCGAATGTTCACGTTGGCGGTTAAAGATCGTTCCGGGTTGGTGATTCTGAAAGGACCGATGGGTTCATTTCAAGGAAGCATGAACGGCAGAAGACGGGGCGGCCTTGCGATGGGTAAAAAGGAACCGTTGTTTGGGCAGAGCACCTAGCACATTTCACCGAAACTTCGATTCGCTGCTTTATGCCTGATTCGTGCGCGGCGGTGATCGCGGCAAGGCGGGCGTTTTTCGCCTGTTTACATTCTTTGCAGCGTTTTGGGGGATTTTGGAGATTCTTGTCGCGAAAGAATGCTTGTTCTCCAGCGGTCCAAATAAATTCGGTGTCGCAATCAATACACAATATCTCGCGGTCTTGTAGTTCGACGTCGGATTCGGTCAGTGTTGAATGGCCGTTCAATCCGATCTCATTTACTGGCATAACCAAACCCTCCTTTTTCGCTCGGCAATCTAACTTCGGCCAAAAATCCCGTGCATGTCCCCATGGCTACTTAGCAGAAGGCTGGAGGCTGTAGTAAATTCAATCTGTACTGGCGAAATCTAAATTGAAAGAACCCTATAGGGACAGTTTCTGAACATATAACTAACCCTTATCTCTGTCAAGTATCGGCCCCCCAGGCATAAGGGATTACGGTACCAGTTTATACGATAATGAATATTTTGGTAATTGGGTCAGGCGGACGCGAACACGCCATCTGTCACGCTTTTGCAAAGAGCTGTCGACTGATGAAACTTTACTGTGCCGACGGCAACGGCGGGATCGAGGAGCTGGCCGAGTTGGTCAACATCAAACCGGACCAGATCGAAGAACTCGCCAACTTCGCCGTTTCGAAACGCATCGATCTGACATTTGTAGGTGGCGAGGTTCCGTTGGCTCTCGGCATAGTCGATGAGTTTGCATCGCGAGGACTTAAGATCATTGGTGCGTCGCAGGCAGCGGCTCGATTGGAGTCAAGCAAGGTCTTTGCGAAAGACTTTATGCGGCGCCATTCTATTCCCACGGCGGAATACCAAACCGCAGATTCGACCGGCGAGGCGATCGCAATTCTTGAATCGAGCGCATTTGGCGACGAAGATTCGCCGGTCGTTGTAAAGGCGAACGGTTTGGCTGCAGGGAAGGGCGTTGTGGTGGCACCGGACAGGAGAGCGGCGATCGAGGCGATAGGTTCAATGAACGAACTGGCCGGCAAGGCGGCTGCGGACCAGATCGTGCTTGAAGCGTGTATTTTTGGAAAAGAGATCTCGCTCCTGATGTTCTGCGATGGCGAGAACTTTTCGCTAATGCCGGCCACGCGCGACCACAAGCGGATCGGTGAGGGCGACACGGGCCCGAACACGGGCGGAATGGGAGCGATCACCGATGACCGATTGCTTACGAGCCAGCAAACCGAGACGATCATTAATACGATCATTAAACCGACGCTTGCGGGTTGCGTTGCGGAAGGATTTCCGTTTCGCGGAATTCTTTTCTTGGGGCTGATGATGACCGAAAACGGCCCAAGCCTGTTGGAATACAACGTAAGGTTCGGCGATCCGGAAACGCAGGCGATCTTGGTACGCCTGGAAACTGATCTGCCCGAGATATTTGAAGCTATGCTCGACGGAAGCCTGGACAAACATTTTATTCGTTGGCGAAAGGGAAGTTCGGCATGCGTCGTCCTTGCTAGCGAGGGTTATCCTGCAATGCCGCGAACAGGCGACACGATATGCGGAATCAACAATGCCGCCGTTACAGATCTTTGCATCTTTCACGCCGGAACTGCGCGTAAAGAAAATGAATTTGTGACATCGGGCGGCCGCGTTCTTGGCGTGACGGCAGTCGCCGACGATCTTGAAACTGCTCTCGCCTGGGCTTATAACGGCGTGAGCAAAATATCGTGGCCGGGAATGCAATATCGCCGCGACATTGGAAAATAAAAAAGCGGCCCGAAAGCCGCTATTCATTAACGTGTGATTAGGTTATTCGGATGCTCCAGTGATCTCGGTCACACGAACAGGTGTTAGGTTCAGCACGTTGTCACCGGCATTGATCGAAACCTGCGAACTCCAGATGGCAAAACCTTTACCGGTCTTTGTGATCCCAAACAAGTAATAGCTGCCAGGTTCGATCCCGCCCAGCGACGCCATCCCATCGGAACCGGTCGTTCCCGAATATTCGACAGATGAATTGATCGCCCTCATTGCCTGTTGTCGGAAATCGCCATAGCGTTCAGGGAACATCACTGCCAACCCAAGACTATTGGTCAACGAATTCCCCTCGATCGGTTCAACTCGCGCCTCGGCGAGAAGGTCTTCAACACTTCTTTTAAGCAGATAAAACTTCTCGTTTCGAACTGCTTGCGGCGAGCCGCTTTGCGACACGACCTTAGCATCGATCTTGACCTGGCCCTTCGTCGGGGGAGCCGTAACATCGGTCTGCGACCCCGGAACGTTCGTTCGTGATTCCGGCACAGAAACCGGCTCGCTCGATGTGGACGGAACGGTCACAGTGCTTGGTTCACTGGATACTCGATCCCGCGATGCGGGACGCGAAGTCGTTTCGCTGCCGACGCGAACGCTAAGATTTGAGTTGTCGGATTCATCGCTTCGGCTGAACATCACGAACGCAAAAACGATGAGTCCGATCAGAGCAATTCCGCCGACCGCAAAGGCCCATGGCGGTACGCCTTCCTCATCCTTTATCGTTTCTTGGACGACGATGGGACGCTGAACCGGCGCGTTATACTGGATCGGCCTGCCACAATTCGTGCATGCCACGGCTGATGTTGAAACGTCGTGTCCGCATTCAGGACAGTTTGATAATGACATAATGTAAAATCTCCTTCTTTATTGCTCTCCAGCATACAAACTGCAATGCGTGTGCCATTTATATCGACCAAATCGGGCGGATTCAGCACGAAATGGTGACCGATTAGCCCGTTCGCTTAAATTATCCCTGGATTTGAGCATGGTACGCACTTTGCACCTAATAATGGAAGAACAGGGCTGATGGGAGCTCAGTTTGGTTTGGGGGGAAATGATGAAATTGAAAGGATTTTACAAAGTGTTATTTACGATCGGAATTGGACTGGCTATCGGAGGTGCGACGTCGATAGACGCTGATGCACAGAGCCGGCGCGAGATCCAGCGAGAACGCGAGCGTTATGAACGCGCTCAGCGTCAGTACGAGCGGCAGAATGCACGCCGAACTCGGCAGAATCGATCGAACGGGGTAGTTGTGGTTGATTCTTCTCGGGAAGTTGTTGCTGATCAAACCTATTTTCCGGGAACACCGAGGCAGGCGATGAATGCTAGCTTGCGGCAGGGATACGAGCAAGGAATGATCGCAGGGCAGTATGACCGGCAAAATAAGAAGTACAACAACTCGAACGTGTATCGGAACACGGGCGGCTCGCCAAATTCAGGCGATACTTCGTCTTCCGATTACTATCACCGCCAAGGGTACCTTGAAGGGTACGAAGACGGTTACTACGGACGACGTCGTTACTGATCAAAGCTAAATTTTGTATACGCCTCGGTCAAGCACTGGCCGAGGCATTTTCGTTTAATGATCTTGTATTTTGTCGTGCTAGAATCACCTTATGTCGCCCGAATTTGAAATGCTAGCTCACGATCCGGATCTGGAAACGACGCGCGGCCCGGGTGGTACGCTTATCTTTCTCGACGGCGATCAATACTGTGTCGTTGGACCGGAGTTTGTCAGTATTGAAGAAAGTGCTTGTTATGCGTTCGGCGCAACCAAAGAGGACGCGATCGCGAATTACGCTTTGAAGTTTGGTGAATGAAGCGGTTGGCATACTTCATCGCAAAAATTGTAGAATCAAGGAAACGAATTAAGAAACGAAATATATCATGAGAAGAGCATTTTTGGCGACAGTTTTTGCGTTCGGGTTTCTTTTGATCGGCGCAAGCAGCGGCAATGGCCAGACGGCTTCGGTTAATGGCGATTGGGACGGCGGGTTTGAGACGCCTGGCGGTGCAAGGCCGTTCAAGGTCACCCTTAAGGCGGATGGCGAAAAGCTTTCCGGCACGGTCAAGCGTTCGAGTGGCGACGTGCCGCTAACCGGCACGATCAAAGGCAGCGATATTACTTTTGCTTACACGATCAACTACGGCGGCAATGACTTAACGCTTTCATTTGCCGGAAAAATTACAGGGGAATCGATGGGCGGTACGCTTTCGTTTGGCGGACAGGTTGAAGCACCTTGGACCGCCAAGCGTGTCGCAAATGCAAAGCCGTGATCGCAAGCGTAACGAACGATTTCTAGGAGATTATGGAACGCAAAACGGCGGACGAATATCCGCAAGAATTATTAGACCTTTTTCACGAATGGCAGCATGGCGAGATCGATCGCCGAACGTTCTTTAGCGGCCTGAGTAAATTTGCCGTTGGCGGCCTCACGGTCGCGGGAATCGTTCACAGTCTCACTCCGAACTATGCCTGGGCACAGACGATCCAGCCTGACGATAAAGAAATAAAGGTTGGCTATGAGACGGTTCAATCTCCAGCCGGCAACGGTACGATAAAGGGTTATTTCGCTAAACCGGCAAAGGGCAAGAAGTTTGCGACGGTGCTTGTGATACACGAAAACCGCGGCCTCAATCCGTACATCGAAGATGTTGCCCGACGATTCGCAAAAGCGGGTTACATGGCATTCGCTCCCGATGGTTTGACCTCGGTCGGCGGTTATCCGGGCAATGAACAAGACGGGGCGGCAAAGTTTCGTGAAGTGGACGGAAAGAAGATGACCGAAGATTTCGTCGCGGCGGCGAAATGGCTCAAGGCTCATAAAGAGAGCTCTAAGAAGCTTGGTGCGGTCGGCTTTTGCTTCGGTGGTGGCATGGTGAATCAACTCGCGGTGATGCTCGGTAAAGACCTGAACGCCGGCGTTGCGTTCTATGGCCGACAGGCGGGAATCGCCGATGTCCCCAAGATCTCGGCACCGCTCCAATTCCATTATGCCGGAAACGACGCACGCATAAACGAAGGCATTAAGCCCTACGAAGAGGCGTTGACCGCGAACAAGAAAGTATTCGAATCATTTCTCTACGAAGGCAAACAGCACGGTTTTCATAACGACACAACGCCGCGCTACGATGCCGAATCGGCAAAGCTCGCATGGGAACGAACGCTGGATTTCTTCAAGAAGCGTTTGAAATAATCCGGAACCACGATCGATCTGGAACCTCCGCCGAATGGTGGTGGTTTTTTCACGCACGTTTGATAGGTTTTTTGATCTCTTATCGCATTAATAGATGGCTGAATTGATGCGGCACGTGGTCGATCAATTTACCGATCTGATCGAAGGCCGCTTACAAGCATCGGAAGACCGCGGATTTCACACAGCTCGAGCAACATAAACGGAATTCCGCGAGACCGCGCCGGTATACGGGTTAGGGAAGGTGATGTCATGGGCGGCGGCGACGGGGAATACTGACCGAAGATGGGCGGTGAACGCTTGGTTCGCTGGGTCGTTTGACCAGAGAGCGAAGGTGCCGCCCGGTTTTAGTTGATCGCGGATCGCTGCCAGGCCTTTAGTGGTGTAGAGCGATTCGTTCGTCTGGTCAAGGAAATGTTCGGGCGAATGATCGATGTCGAGCAATACGGCGTCGAACTTCCGGCTTGGACTTTCGGTATCAAACCCTGTTCGAGCGAGTTCGAAAAAATCACCCTGCCGAAGTTCGCATCGCGTATCGCGGGTGAGCGTTTCGCCATTTGGGACGATTCCGGCCTTGTGCCAATCGATCACCGCCTGGAAGAGATCGATCACGAGCAGACGGTGAACGTTCGAATTTTTCAACGCTTCGGCCGCGGTGTAGCCGAGCCCGAGTCCGCCGATAACGACATCGAGTTCGCCGTTGAGCGGAGCTAAACCGAGCGTTGCTAGCTGGCGTTCACTCTCGGTAAACAGGCTCGACATCAGATATTCCTCGCCGAGCTTTACCTCGAAGACCTCGGTTCCACCCAGCCTCGGCTCCGTCCTCCGCCGCAACGTCAACTCGCCCAGTGGTGTCGCCTGATAGCCAAGTTCCACAACGCTCATAACCGAAATGCTAACAGAATTTGCCGATTCCTTATGCGATCGCCGGAGCATTTTGATCAACGCCCCCAAACAAGTTCAAAAAGGCTGCGTCTTCGCCTTTGAAGAAGCAGCCTTTTTCTGTTTTCACGAAGGATCATTTGTAATCAACAGTGAAAGTCGTGTCTTTCAGGTAGACGCTCTTGATGCCTTTGCACCAGTCGAGCGTATAATTTTCCGCCTGATCGTAATCGTCCCAAGTTACTTTGAACGGAACGACACAAGCTCCTTCATTGCTGGCGCTAGACCAAACCATTCGGAAAGATTTTCCGGGTGCAAGCTTGGTGGTAAGCCAATTCTTGCTCCATTTGCCGTCTTCCTTTGTGTAGAAGCCGTTCAGGACCCAACCGCTTGTACGGTTGTAAAGGTCGAAATCGTATTCGCCGACAAATGAATCTATCGCCAAATCCGAAGAGGTCGGCGGCGTGAAGTCGATGGCATTGGGCGCAGCAATTGCGTTGGTGCTGGCTGAGACGAAAAACAGTCCTGCGAAGAGCACGGTAAGGG
>JBBSKW010000033.1:0-24883 GCA_038256005.1 Pyrinomonadales bacterium | reverse complement strand
GAACGGATTTCCGGTTGCCGGAACGCCGTCGATGTCCTTAAAGCGCGTCCTAAACGAACCTACACCGGCATCGATCGCGGCTTTGAACGGCGGGAAATCTGTTTCGCGGAGTGCACGCTCCGAGAGTTCGGTAGTGTTGTAATCTCGCCCGCCTTCTGCGGCACCATAACCGACCCAATGCTTTGCGGTCGCCATGACGCGATCTTTCGCACTGTAATCGGTTCCCTGAAATCCTCGAACTCGGGCAAAGGCGATCTTCGTCCCCAAATATGTGTCTTCACCGGCACCTTCAATGATGCGTCCCCAGCGGGCATCACGGGCAATATCGACCATCGGTGCAAACGTCCAATGAACTCCTGCCGCACGTGACTCAGCGGCTGCGATCGCGGCGGTTCGTTCCATCAGATCTAGATCCCAGCTCGCCGCCTCGCCTAGCGGCACAGGGAAGATCGTTCGATAGCCGTGGATAACATCGAAGCCAAGCAAGATCGGTATCTTCAAACGCGATTCAAGGGCCGCACGCTGCAGTTCATTGGTGATCTTCGCTCCACGCACATTTAGCGTCGAACCAAGCAAGCCTTTGCGGGCCATCTCGGGATGTTCCGCCCGATAAGTTCCATTCGCGTCGCCATCAAGCTGTTGCAACTGCCCAAGCTTTTCCGCAAGCGTCATCTGCTCAACAAGTTGGTTAACACGTCGCTCTACGATGTCCCCGGACCGCGTTCCGGGCCCAGTTGGCACGGCCTTCTGCGCGTTCAAGCCAAAAAGCGGATAGATAAACGACAGGATCAGGATGGATCGAAAGAATCTAGTACTTGTCATAACGGATGAAAGTTTTGTAGTAACAAAAAGAAACGGCGCGGATAAGTTTTTTCGACTTACCGCGCCATTTTCATCGTAGAAAGGCCGGCCTAAAAACTGAAGCGAATCTGAAATTCGCCTACGCGACCCGCAAGCGCTCCGGTTGCCGTACCAAAGGAATTGAGAGTAATTCGTGTCGGATCGGAATTGGAGTTGAACGGAGCAAGGTTCAGCGTATTCAAGATGTTGAAGAAATTGAATCGAACGTCGACCTTGGAATTCTCACCAAAGAAACCTGAGTTGGGCAATCCGAACTCTTTAGCAAATGCCATATCGAGCGAGAAATACTTCGGACCACGGAAAGAGTTTCGTCCTATGCCTGGCCTGTTTTGAAACGGATTTCCGTTGAATGGAATGTTCGTGCTGAAATAAGCTGCACCGCCGCCGGGAAAGATACCGCCGGGCTGCAGGAAATTGTCGTTCGTGTTCGAAAGCGGTCTGCCGCCAAAGTACTGGGTTGGACGCGGATCACAGAAATTGTTTGTTGTCGTTCCAAGCAAACAACCAAACAGCTTCGGGGTCCAGGGGAAGCCCGTATGGTAGGTTACAATACTGTTGATCTGCCAACCGCCAATGACCTTGTCCTGCCACGAATTACGATTGAAAAATGACGGAATATCCCAAAGACCCGACGCCGTGATGTTATGGCGAACGTCGAAATCCGACGGGCCTCTTTCTTCACGCTGATCGACAGGGAAGCTCTGGTTCGTCGCTCCGGTCGGGCCTTCGAAAGAGGTGGTGTCGATGCTCTTGCTATAACGGTAGTTAACGTCGAACGAGAACTGTTTCAAAAGGCGACCCTGCAGTCGTGCATTCATGCCGTTAAAGCTGGAATTGACGTCTGGGCTGGCGAAATACGCCGCTCCGATGTTGGGGTTCGTCGAACTTCCCATGATGTGCAAAGGAAGAATGCGGACGAAGTGTCGACCGGCACTACCTTGATAGCCAAGCGAAGCGACCAGGTTCATCGGAAGTTCGTACTGTCCTTCGAACGAGTATCGATAGACATAAGCCGTCGGAAGTTCACGCGGCGTGCCATAGATCTCGACCGCACCGTTGTTAGGCAACCCGTTTGTCGGATTGGTTCCTCCGCCGAGTACCGGATTCCCCGGATAGCCGGTGATCGTTCCGTCGCCGCTGCGAACGAAAGTGATCTGTCCGTTAGCGAAAGGACTTCCGAAATCGCCGACCGCCGTACCGCAGCATATATTAAACAATGCACCGTTCGGCGGATTGCGTCGAGCGTTTGCCAAGAGGGCATTCGGCAAGCGGTCATATCCCATACCGAAACCTGTTCGGAAAACCAGTTTGTTCTTAAACAATTCAGGTGACCAAGCAAGACCCAGTTGCGGTGCAAAGTTGTTATAATCCGGGTCGTATAGCTGCTCGTCGGTCGAAATTACAGCTCCGGCTAAACCGCCGTTTGCCGTCGGTATGAGATTTCCGATCACGCCGTCGCTTGCCGTAATCGGTGAATAATAAGACCAACGCATTCCGAGATTGAGTGTCAGGTTCGGCATGAACTTCCAGTCGTCTTGCACGAAAAACGCTAATTCACTGGTTCGGAACTTCGTATTATTCGCTGCTGGGTTTCCGCTCTGATCTGCAGATATTGACTCAAAGATCGGCGTGCCGTTCGCAAAGTTCCACGGTCGAACAAATGAATAAAGTGGACGTGCGCCGCCAACTTCGCCATTGCTGTTAATATCGATGCGGTATTCTCCGCCGAATTTCATTACCTGATTGCCCCAGATCTTGGTCAGGGTATTTCGGAAATCGTACTGTTTTTCGTTGATCACACCGGGTGTGTTTAGGCTGCGCGGAGCTCCGTAGCGGAGACGGTCGCCGTAGATTCCTTCGATCTCGACCCTAGGAAGACCGAAATCTGTATCCGGATTTGATTCTGTTTCATCAAACCCCCAACGCGTTAAATTGAAACGCGCTTCGTTGAGCATCGTAGGGGAAATATTCTTCGTGTAAATCACACCAAATGCATAACTTAGCCGTTCAGAATTGATGTCTGCCTGTGGCCGACTCTGAGCGCTTCGATCGGATGTGAGAGCTTTATTCGGCACAATAAAAGTTGAGAATGCTAGGCGGTCCTCATCGGTAATCTGATAATCCACACGAGTGAAATATTGATTCCCTCTGAAGCTGGAGGGTGCAAGAAGTTGTGCGAACTGTAAATCAGCAACGCCGTCAAATCCGCCACCGGAATTCAGCCCTAGTGGAACGTACGTACCGTAGGCTCCCGTGATAGAGCCGATGTCGAAGCCTCCGTTCACCACTTGACAGGGGATAAAAATACCAACGCTGGCACACGTTCCCGGCAAGGTTTGCACGACTCTCGGAGCGACCCCGGTCGAGGAAAGTATCGCCGATGTCACAGTATTGGGCCTCGCGGCGATAATACCTTGACGGAAGGTTTCGGTGTCGATCAAAGCATTAAAAGTATTTTCCGAGACATCACGAAGGCCTTCGTATGAGAAGAAAAAGAAAAGTTTGTCTTTGACGATCTTTCCACCAATGCTTCCGCCGAATGAATCGAATTTTTGTTCAACCCTAGTTGGCACGGCATTAACGATGCCCGGAACACCCGTGAACTTGTTGAACGCGTTCAATGATGGATCGTTGATCTTCCAAAACGCACTACCGTGCCATTGATTGGTTCCATTCTGCGTAACGACCTTTACCTGAGCACCGCTGTTTCGGCCGTCTTCGGCAGAATAGGTGCTTGAAGTCACGGCGACCTCTTTGACACTTTCTTGGCTTGGTGTGATAACAGCGGCGCCGCCCCATGTTTGGCTGTTTACGCTGGTACCGTCGATCTGATAATTATTGGCGGAAACACGTTGACCGTTGGCCGTAACCGGTTGAGCGTTCTCGGTCGCGAAGATCCCGAGATTCGATCCGCCCGGACCGCTTGTGTTTGGCAGCGACGATGAATTGCCGTTACTGCTTCTCGCACCTGCCCCAAATACGCCTGGAGCTAGTCGAACAAGCTCGTATGGGTCACGCCCGGCCTGTGGAAGTTTAAGAACTTCATCGGTGGTAATTACCTTACGTACGTTCGCGTCTTCAGTTTCAAGAGCGATAACGTCGGCTTCTACGGTAACGGTCTCGTTCACTCCGCCTGCTTCGAGCGCGACATTGATGCCTTCAAGCGTTTCAGCTGCGACAGAAATATTTTCAACAACAGCCGTCTTGAATGCACCGGATGTAACGGTCAACGAGTAAAGGCCCGGCGCAAGCGACGAGAAACGATAAAACCCGTCGTCGCTTGAGATCGTCTCTATCGAGCGAGCCGTTTCCTTGCTCAGGAGCGTTAGTTTTGCGCCGGGAACAACGCCTCCGTTAGCATCCGTTACTGTTCCTTGTACGCCGGCTCTAAATTGAGCGGTCGCGACCATCGAACACAGCAATAGACACGAGATCGCCCCGATGCCCGTAAAGAGGTTAAAAACCATTCGCCGCATAGAATCCTCCAAAGATGTGAAAAGTCTGAATTGGAAAAAGAACGATTTTGACGATCAGAACGCAAAATACTGCAATTCGATACCTGTGGAATAATGGTTAATCGTTTTACTAAATCGTTTAGTAATGCATTTATATCACCATAATTTTTCACCTGTCAAGCTAAAAATGCCCTAGTTAATCGATTTACTAAAGGATCAAGGAAGCAATTTTCATCGCAATAAATCGGCTGGAAGGTCAATAGCTACACGATTTAGCAATATCGGTATGACCAATTCAAGAGTTAGCTCCGGCGTATCGGCTTGAAATATGCGGAATTGATGTGCAACCATCTCAATCAATGTCACGCCAACCTAGCGACAAAAAGAAGAAAAAGGCTACTGTCCAGAAAGACGGTGATCCGATAAGCTTAAAGGCCCTTGCCGAACACCTCGGGCTTTCGCCTACCACTTTGTCGCTTGTTCTGAACGAATCGCCAAAGGCATCGTCGATCCGAGCCGACACGAAAAAGCGTATTTTTAAAGCCGCAAGGGAGATGAATTATAGGCCGAACTATCTCGCTCGGTCGCTCCGAGTTCAAAAGACGAACACGATCGGCGTTCTGGTTCCGGAGTTGAGCGACGGTTACTCGGCGATGGTCTTGAACGGTGTCGAAGCAGAGCTTTCAAAAGCTGAATATTTTTATTTGACGGCTAGTCATCTGCATCGTGAGGATCTACTCGAAAAGCTTCCGCGAGTGCTCGCCGAACGGCAGGTCGAGGGAATCATTGCGGTAGATACGCCGATCAGATTCGAGCCCAGTTTGCCGGTCGTAAATGTTTCCGGACATGACGAGATCGACGGCGTGACGAACGTAGTCCTGAATCATCAACACGCTGCCGAACTTGGCATCGGACATCTTTACAACCTTGGACATCGCAAGATCGCGGCGCTTAAAGGGCAAGAGTTTAGCTCTGACACGATAGTTCGCTGGGAAACAATCCTTGAGGCTTCGCGTAAACGCGGGATCGAGATCGACGCGAAATTGGTCGTTCAGCTTCAGGGCGATTCGCCGTCGCCTGAGGTTGGATATTCAGCGACGAAATCACTGCTCGCTGCAGGCGAGAAATTTACAGCACTTTTTGCATTTAACGATATTTCTGCGATCGGTGCGATCCGCGCCTTAGAGGAAATGGGATTGCGAGTGCCTATCGACGTTTCTGTTCTGGGTTTCGACGACATTTACGCAGCCGCCTTTCACAATCCTGCGTTAACTACGATCCGGCAACCGCTATTCGAAATGGGCAGCATCGCCGCAAAGACTTTACTCAACCGTCTGAGCGGGGAAGCGAATGGCGACATCGCTTCGATATTAAGCGTAGAGCCAACGATCATCGTTCGCCAATCAACGGCGAGGGTTTCAAATAATGGAAATTAGATCTTCAGCGAATAAGTGTAAGTTCTTTCTCGTTTCCCTTAATAGGAAACTCAAGCCGTTTGAGCGTTGCGTCGAACTGAAAATCGACTAATCTTCCATCAGCCTGAATTGCACTGGGCCGCGAGCCAATTCCGTGAACAACGACCTTCGTCACTTTCTGACCGCGAAATTGCCCAGTTCTCGATAAAATCATCGAACCACTTTTGTGAGTCAGTTTTAGTTCACTCCAATCGCTTCCGCGATATCCGTAACCGTCACCAGAATCCTCGAACAGCGAATCAATTTCCGTCATCCCAGGTTTGATGCCGGCAGCGACATTTAATGTAATCTCGGCATTCGGCATTTCCCCGGTGTGTTGTATGACGGACTGGGTCGGTATTACCGCGCCGACGCGAACGAAAAGAGGCAGGCGATCGAGCGGCGTTTGCAAATAATGCGTCTTGCCGCTTTCGAATTTTTCACCTGTCCACCAATCTATCCATTCAGCACCGAGCGGAAGGTAAATACCTCGGGTCCGCATTCCGTCCTTAATGACCGGAGCCACAAGAACATCGTCGCCGACCATGTACTGATCGTTGATCAGATATGTCCCTTTGTCCTCGGGGAACTCGTACCAAAGCGGACGCATCACTGGAGCACCCGACATTTCATGTTCACGAAAAAGCGTGTACAGATAGGGTAGGAACTTATAACGAAGTTCGACGGACGCACGGTTTATTTTTGTAAACTCTTCCCCGAATTCCCATGGTTCCTTGTTCCCAACCCATCCGACCGAATGCGAACGCAGGAAGGGCGTCAATGCAGCCGCCTGCAACCAACGCGCGTAAAGCTCACCGGTCGGCATATCCTGAAATCCACCTACATCCGCCCCGACAAAGGGAACGCCCGAAACGCTCATATTCGCGAGCATTGGTATCGTCAACGCCAAATGTTCCCACGCCGAAATATTATCGCCCGTCCACACAGCGGCGTATCGCTGAACGCCCGCAAAACCGGCACGCGTCAAAACGAAGGGTCGTTTATCCGGTTCTAGTTTTCGCAATCCTTCGAACGACGAACGTGCCATCAACATTCCGTAAACGTTGTGATAGCGCCTATGCGTATCCGGCATTCCATCGCCCGCGTGCGGTGTGTCGAGCGGAAAAGTCTTTTCGGGATGATGGAATATCTCAGGTCGTTCGGTTTCCGGTGTCACAAATACACCGGGCTCGTTCATGTCGTTCCAAAAGCCCGCGACACCTTCTTCCAAATGAGCCTTGTAAAAGGTGGCGAACCAATCACGAGCTTTTGGGTCCGTGTAGTCAGGGAAAGCCGACGCCTTGGGCCAGACGTCACGTTGAAGTTCAGTGCCGTCGGGATTCTTGACGAACATTCCTTGCCGCCTTCCTTCCGAATAGACCGAATACTTATCATCGACTTTGATTCCCGGATCGATGATCAGGACCGTGCGAAATCCATCTTGACGAAGCTCGCCTATCATTCGTTTCGGATCGGCGAAACGTTCCTTGTTCCATGTAAATACCCGATAATCATCCATGTAATCGATATCGAGATAAAGAACATCCGCCGGAATTTTGTTCTTTCGAAATCCGTCGGCGATCTCCTTTACGCGTTTCTCCGGAAAGTAACTCCAACGCGATTGCTGGTTCCCAAGCGCCCATATTGGCGGCAGCGGCGTTTTCCCAGTTAGCGATGCATAATCCGCAAGCACCTTTTTAGGCGACCGATCCTTGCCGCCTGAAAAGACGAAGTAATCCAGTTCGCCGCCTAGCGCACCAAACGTGTAACGTTCCGGCGAAGTCTTGCCCATATCGAAGTAAGTTCGAAACGTGTTGTTGAAAAATAGCCCGTAAGCCTTACCGTTGTGCAAACCGTAAAAGAACGGGATCGACTGATAGATCGGGTCGGTGCCTACTGGATAGGCGAATGTATCCGTATTCCAATTCACGATGTGTTTCCCATTTCGCGACATTTCAAGAAATGCTTTCTCGCCAAAACCGTAATATGTTTCGACCTCGCTCCGACGAAGTTTTGTTGTCTGTATCTCACCCGACGCCTTATCGAACATTATTGGCCGTGTAGTATCATCTTTTAGTATTGCCTGGCCACTTTTGTCGAGAATGTCGATCGAGAAAGGCTGCCGCATTATCTCTACTTGTAGACCGTTCGCAGCACTCAGGATTATCTTCTCAGGCGTTTCCGAAACCGCGAATAACAATCGCTGCGGTTTCGGAGGTGTTTCAAAGGCATAGCTCTGGTCTCGTTCGAATGTTCCCGTCGGATTGATCCGTATTCGAACGACCTCGTCGCTGAATAGTTGTGCCGAAACGATGGCTCCACTGCTGGTGTTAAGCGTGACCCCGGTCTGCGATCTTTGAAACTTACCGACAACACTTCCGATCGGCTCCATTTGTGCGGAAACGACACCTACGGCGAAGAGGAAAAGGAGCACTGCAACGAAGGCGTTTGTCGCGAAACAGCGGAGGCTTTTGATTGACGAGTAGTCGATTTGTTTTTTCATATCAGATGACCGTGACCGACTTAACAATCGAAAGCGTCATCAATTACGGCAGGTCTGTCAAGCAGATGATCGGTGCGGTGAAACGAAAAATAAAAGTGGCCAGGCAAATGTAAATCTGCTTGACCGACTTCGTTTGATCGAAAATTGTTGTGGTGGCCAGGGAGGGATTTGAACCCCCGACACGCGGATTTTCAGTCCGCTGCTCTACCAACTGAGCTACCTGGCCGGATCAACCGCTTGGGCAACGGCGAATTTTTAACTGTACGACTACAAAAAAAGTATGTCAAATCCAATCGTATCTGGAATACGAATAACTCCGAACAACCTTAACCGGCCTAGCATATTTTTGATAATCGTTCAGCGGCATATATAATTAGGATATCTAAGCCGGCTTGTGTAATAAGGGCGCAGTTTTCTTTATAACCCAAGCCTTACTTCACAGTTCCAAATTTAATAAGAGGTATTAATGATCAAATACACTGCACTTCTAGCTCTTCTCGCCATAACGTTTGGCGTTCTGTCGGGCTGCGGATCGGCGACTGATTCGAACGCAAACTTAGCCAATAGCGTTAACATGGCAGGCGTGGGCCCGGTCAATCTTAATAATTCGAATCTGCCGCCGGGCATCTCGATCAATCCAATCATCATCAACGGCAACACAACGGTGGGTAACGGACCTAACACGGTGCGGCCCGGCGCGACGCCGACTCCGGGAATTCCTGATCCCGCTAACGTAAACGTAAAGATGAAGCCCGGAGCAACTCCGACCCCGGGAATTCCGTCGCCTGAGGAAATGCGTCGGCAAATGCAGCGGCTTTCAAATTCAGGTCCGCCCCCAGCCAACGCACCTTCGATGATGCGAAGTACCAACTCGGCGCCTTCGATGATGCGTAGCGTAAATGCAAACAGCCCGCGAAGTGTTCGCAAGCCGTAAGGAAGATGACGATTAAGATGTATTGGGCAGGCTTTCCCTGCCCTATCTCTTTATGCCTGTGCCGCTTCCACCTTTACGAATCCAAGTGCGGATTTAACGTCCGTCTCGATACGGTCGCGAAGTTCGGTGTTTTCCTTCAGAAGCATCTTTACATTCTCACGACCCTGGCCAAGCCGTTCGCCCTTGTAAGAAAACCACGAACCGCTCTTCTCTACGATGTTGTGGACGACCGAGAGATCGACCAGATCGCCTTCGCGGCTGATACCTTCGCCATACATAATATCGAATTCGGTTTCACGGAACGGCGGTGCACATTTGTTCTTGACCACCTTAACCCGTGTTCGATTCCCGACCACTTTGTCTCCATCCTTGATCGCACCAATTCGGCGAATGTCCAACCGAACGCTGGCGTAAAACTTCAACGCCTTTCCGCCCGTCGTCGTTTCCGGTGAACCGAAAAACACGCCGATCTTTTCGCGAAGCTGATTGATAAAGATAAACGTCGTATGCGAACTTGATACGATTGCCGTTATCTTTCTTAACGCCTGCGACATAAGGCGTGCCTGCAAGCCCGGCAGTGAATCGCCCATCTCGCCGTCTAGTTCAGCCCGCGGTACAAGTGCCGCCACGGAGTCGATTACAATCACGGCGACGCTGTTCGAGCGGATCAGTGTTTCAGCGATCTCCAAAGCTTGCTCACCTGAATCTGGCTGCGAAATTAACAGCTCGTCGATATTTACGCCAAGCTTGGTTGCATATTCCGGGTCCATCGCATGCTCGGCATCAATGTAAGCACAAATTCCGCCGCCGGCCTGCGCCGACGCGACAACCTGTAGTGCGAGCGTAGTTTTACCCGAACTTTCCGGGCCGTAGATCTCTATGATCCTGCCGCGTGGCACTCCACCGACGCCGATCGCCGCATCGAGGCTAAGACAATTAGTCGAAATCGCGCCGATATCTTCATGCGGACGTTCGCCAAGACGCATTATCGAACCTTTACCGAATTTTTTCTCAATTTGCAGAAGTGCCGATTCGATGGCCTTGCTTTTATCGATGCTCATTAGTTAGTTCTCCTTACCGAACAGATGAAATCGTTGCCTAATTCTAGCTCTTCGCCTAAGATGCGATGATGCACGAGTGTTGCATGTATGATACAAGGTATTATCACATGATGTCAACTTAGTTCATTAAGTTATTCGAATAGTGTGAAATCATCAAGCGGGAAACATTGAAGTGCCTGCGACCGTATTTACATGCTTAAACATCGTCGAGACCAGTTCGAATTCGATGGTCGAAATGTTGTGCCGTTCGGTTTATGAATTATAATGACCCTTTGGACTTTGGGATCGCGTTCAATAATGGATAATCACGCAAAAATGACCGGCCAGACGCTCGACGACAAGTATCGCATCGAACGCGAGCTAGGCCGCGGCGGCATGGGCACCGTTTACCTTGCAACGCATCTTGGGACCGAGAGACCGGTTGCCGTTAAAGTGATCGCACCGCAGTTCATGGAGCGCCCCGAGTTCGTCGAACGTTTTCGCCGTGAAGCAAAAGCGGCTGGCCGTTTGCGGCATCCTAACGTAGTAGATGTTACCGATTTCGGATTCGCGGAAACACGGGCGGGTCGCGTTGCATATCTCGTGATGGAGTATCTCGACGGCTGCACGCTAGGCGAGATCTTGGACGAAGAAAAGAATCTGCCGGTCGTTTGGACCTTGGATATTCTCGAACAGGTCTGCTCCGCCGTTCACGAAGCGCATCAACAGGGCATCATTCACCGCGATCTGAAGCCAGATAATATATGGCTCGAGCCCAATCAACGCGGCAGCTATACTGTAAAAGTTCTCGACTTCGGGATCGCCAAACTTGAAACGCACGTCCCGGTCAATACCGGCGAATTCGCCTCGCCGAACTCAGCCGGACTTCGTACGAGCAACGCGGCGACAAATATCGATCACGGCGGTTCGACTGCGATACACGACAGCATCACGCCGACGCTAATTTCCGAATCGGCAACAGCCATCCAATTCGCGCCGATTGACGATTCGCTAAAGGCCGTCGTCGGCGAAGGTGCGACTGTTTTGATGAACGAAAGGGATGACCGGGACGTAGATGCCGATTCGATCGGAACACGGCTTATCGTTGATTCGAATGATAGTCATTCATCAGTCACCGCAACCGACTCGTCTGGGAATACGCTCGCTTCAAGCGCACTGACCCGCGTTGGCGCGGTGCTTGGAACGCCGTTGTATATGTCGCCCGAACAGTGTCGTGGTGAAAAATTGGATGCTCGTTCGGACGTTTATAGTCTTGGCATTATTGCCTACCAAATGCTGGCGGGAAGCACGCCCTTTACGGGCGACTTTTCCAAGGTGATGGATGCTCATCGTGATTCTCCACCACCGCCTTTGAAGGCGAAGAAGGTACGAAAAAAATTAAAACGCGTACTTGCAACAGCATTAGCAAAAGACCCGAATGATCGTCCGCAAACGGCCGAGGCTTTTGCCAGTTCTCTAAAGTCGAGGTCAGAGGGTATTTGGGCTCTACTTCGTAGGGCAATATTGATCTACACCGAGCACCTTCCTAAGTTTCTCGGCCTAACTCTGTTGATCTATTTGCCGTTCATCATCGCGACTGTTCTCAGTTCGTCGCAGGGACTGTTTTACGCCTTTGATAGTTCCGCCGGAATGAGCAGCACGGGGAATATCGTCTTCGTTGTACTGACCGTGCTGACAAGTTTCATTGCTGTTTTCTGCGGTTATCTTGCGATCGGTACTATCACTTGGCTTGTCAATCAGATCTATGCAGTTCCCTTGAGGCCTGTTCGCATCAGGCCGGCACTTAGAGCGACCGGCAAGGCATGGAAAGGCCTTCTTGGGACGAACTTGTTGTCGACATTAACCATACTCATTGGTCTCGCATTGTGTGTCGTTCCGGGCATCGTACTTTTTGTCCTGTTACCTCTTGTCGCTCCGGTCGTGATGATGGAAGGGCTTCGTGGTTTTGCCGCAATGAAGCGGTCAAAGACGCTCGTTTTACGTTCGCTGCGGACAACTACGGCGGCTGTCGCGATTCTGTTTTTTGTGCCGTTGGTCGTCGGAGGTTTTTCCGGAGCTATGATCGCCTTAGTCGTTGACAAGGCTTCACAGGTCAGTGAAAAAATAGCTGTTGCGTCCAAGTTGGAAAATGGCGAAAAACCTTTTGATAGTCCGATTGCGTCAAAAGAAGATGGGACAAACGGTTCCGACGAGTTGATCAAGATCCAAACCGGTACCGGCCGCGAGGTAATTATCGATCCGGATAAGAAAGAAGAAGGAAAGATGCAGCGTGTAGCACGTGAAAGCTTAACAGCCTTGATAATGCTTCCGTTTCAGATTCTATTTACGTCGCTATTTGCGATCATCTTTGCACTTCTATATTTAAAGACCCGACAGGCGGGCGGTGAGAATCTCAAGGATCTGTTCATTCAATTCGAGGAGACGGAGCAGCCAAGGAAGAAATGGCAGGAACGCGTACGGCAGCGATTGATTCAGTCCGGCCGAATTTCGAGCACTAGTAAAACGTGATAAAGCTTTTGGGAAATTATCTTTTTATTGCGACCGCATTTTTTATCGGGTCGGCGATCTCTGCGAACGGTCAAGGTTTTTCGAAAGAGATCAGCGTTCAAACCGGGCAAGTTCTCGAACTGATAAATCTGTCCGGCAGAATATCGGTTTCAGTTGATCCGCAAATTGAAGGAACGGCTTCGATCTCAGCGGTTTCAAACGTAGCCGTAACCGAAAGCGAGATAAAGGTCGAAAATCAAAAGGGGAAGCTCCGAATAACCGTCGCACCTTCCACGAACTCAAAGCGAATAGATGTTGGCGTTACACTCCCGCCGCGCGGCATTGTCAATTTATCGACCGCCGATGGTGAAATAAGTTTCAGTGGCGATCTTTCGGCGGTGACCGCCAGTTCCGTGACCGGCACTATATCTAGCGACGTTCCGACGATTGATCTGAAATACCAGCTAAACTGGACCGCATCACGTCCGCGATTTGTCGCGGACTTCAAATTGGAAGACGTTCGGGAACGCTCGGGCGGCAGGTTCGAGATCAAAGGAACGTTCAAAGCTCCTGCAGATGCGGCGATCAAACGGCCGGAACAAGTCGACACTCCTATTGTCGGCGAAGGCAACGTTGACGAAGTCGAAAAGCAGGAAACAGATCTGCGGGTTTCGCTGAATTTGACGACGGCACGCGGCATCATCTTGATAAACGTTCCGCCGACCGAAGTTGCCAGCGACCTTCGCGAACGGCCGTTGACCGAGGCCGCGAAAGCCATTGTCAAGAGCGGTGATTCGGTGCTGATGAATGCGATCCGCCGAGCCGCTCCAAAGTATTTTGGCGAATACGAACGCACTCTGCCGCCGGTCGATCGGCGTCCTATTTTGGCTGAACGTGAACGTCTGGGAATGGTGGGTACGGCAACTACCCGAACCGCCTTAGTGCGGGTAACAGATAGCAATAATCGTGCGGTTCCGGGAATGGATCGCGAAGAGTTTGAGTTGCTCGAATCGGGCAAGTCTCTTGAGATCGTTTCGGTCAAACCGGTGACATCGCCGGTTAATCTGGTGCTGTTGCTCGACGTCTCTGGAAGCGTCGATAACTATGTAAATTTCATCCGGAAAGCTGCTCGTAATTTCGTCGAGACGGTCTATGCTAAAGACCGCGTTTCGATGATAACTTTCAATGAAGACGTAAAAGTTCTCTCGGGGTTTTCGACCGATAAGTCAAAGCTATCCGAAAGCCTCGACACGTTTGATGCAGGCGGTGCGACTGCCTATTACGACGCACTCGCCTACACACTCGCTGAAACGCTGCGGCCTCTTCGCGGCGAACGGACGGCGATCGTTGTTCTCACCGATGGCGATGATAATCGATCGTTTCTCGCCTTTGATTCGCTCACCGGTGCGATAGAAGAAAGTGGGGCTTTGGTCTATCCGCTGTATGTTCCGACCGGCCTCATCGCGGCATCGGAATCATCCGCAGGGACCGAAAACATCGACCCGCTTCGAAACCGTCACCTAACACTTACGTCAAAAGCTGCCTCAGAAGGCCCGAAATTAGCTCAGCTGTCTGGCGGCGTCTATTACCCGATCTCGCAACTTTCGCAGATTCAAACCGCTTACGAAGACATCGCACTTCAGCTTCGAACCGCATACGAGATAACCTATCGTTCCAGTTCCGCCAGTGCCGGCGAACGCTCAAGCGCACGCCTCCGCGTTCGTTTGAAAAGATCTGGAACCTTCGCGGTAATAGAATCGGTTAGATAGACCAGTGTGGCAACGGAGATTCGCACTCTGGGCCGACCATTCCATCTATCAACTAGTGCTATCAAATCGCTCATTTCGCACAAGTCGTGCAAATTGCGCCAAGTGCTATATCTTCCATGCCTCGTATAAAAGATAATTTCGGTGATCTGGCCTTGTTGTCGGTTGGGACCGTTGAAATTTGAAGGACGAGCGGGCAAGGGTGCCCAGGTTCCGCGGGGCTTAGAGTTCAAGCTTTAGCTTGCTCTTACTTTGCTTCTTTGCGGAGATGCTCCGTTGAATTCAACCACCCGCTATCGCAGGTGGTTTCGACAGATCATTCTTTGAAAACCGCCTCGAAACCGAACAGAAAATGGCAAAATCATCAAAAACGCCGATTCTTGTTCGGGTGTGTTCGGTTCGGGCACATCGCAAACTGAACAAAAGTCGACGAATCTGGGGGCGAGTCAACCGAAACGGAGTTTAACGAACACTCGGCCCAAAACGTCAGATCAAAAATACTTGAATTGGTCTAACCAATTCCTCTAAATAGTTAACCAGGAATTAACTTTTCCGATTATCTTGTGATAACCTTGTTAAATACTCGCTAATTGGTGTGTGAATTGCATATCAACTATTCTCGACACTTAGCCAAGAACCTTATTTGAGGACCATCAACTAAAAATATGGCCAATTACACTATTCCGGAAAACATTAAGAACGAAGAACTTAGACGCTGGGTCACCGACATGGCCGAGCTTTGCGAACCGAGCGAAGTTTACCTTTGCGATGGATCGCAGGAAGAATACGATCGGCTTTGCCAGGAAATGGTAGATGCCGATACCTTCATTAAGCTAAATGCCGATAAACGTCCAAACAGTTTCTTGGCTCGCTCGCATCCGTCGGATGTAGCACGCGTAGAAGACCGAACCTACATCTGTTCGCTTTCCAAAGGCGATGCCGGACCGACCAATAATTGGATGGCTCCGAAAGATATGAAGGCGTTGCTAACGCCGAAAATGCGTGGTTCGATGCGTGGTAGGACGATGTATGTGATCCCGTTTTGTATGGGCCCGATCGGTTCGCCGATCTCGCAATTTGGCGTGCAGCTTTCTGATTCGCCCTATGTTGCGGTGAACATGAAAATCATGACCCGAATGGGGACCAAGGCACTTGACGCGATGGGCAATGGTGAGTTTGTGCATTGTCTTCATTCGGTCGGGATGCCGCTTGCGGATGGACAGGCTGATGTTCCGTGGCCCTGTTCGCCGGATCCTAAAGATAAATACATCGTTCATTTTCCTGAAGAAAGGTCGATCATTTCGTACGGTTCCGGCTATGGCGGTAACGCACTCTTAGGCAAGAAGTGTCTCGCACTTCGCATTGCATCTACACTAGGCCGTGAACAGGGATGGCTTGCCGAACATATGCTGATCGTCGGCGTTAAGTCGCCCGATGGCCGTAAAGATTACGTTTGTGCTGCGTTCCCATCGGCTTGCGGAAAGACGAATTTCGCAATGCTAATTCCTCCCAAGGAATTCCGAGAAGAAGGCTGGGAAGTGACCACGGTCGGAGACGACATCGCATGGATCAAGCCTGACGAACACGGCAAGCTTCACGCAATCAATCCCGAAGCCGGATTCTTTGGTGTTGCACCGGGAACGAGCTACGATTCGAACCCGAACGCGATGGAATCGATCAAGGAGAACACGATTTTTACGAACGTGGCTTTGACCGACGATGGCGACGTTTGGTGGGAAGGCATGGACGGCGATGCTCCGGCACACGCGATCGATTGGCAGGGAAATGATTGGACGCCTGCGAGCGAAAAGCCTGCCGCACATCCGAACGCACGCTTTACCGCTCCTATAACGCAGTGCCCTGTGGTTGACGAACACTTCGACAACCCGAAAGGCGTGCCCGTTTCGGCATTCATCTTTGGCGGACGCCGCAATTCGGTTGTGCCTCTTATTCAACAATCGTTCAACTGGGCTTTTGGAGTTTACATGGCTGCGACGATGGGCTCGGAGATGACCGCTGCTGCATTCGGCAACATCGGTGAGGTCCGACGCGATCCGTTCGCGATGCTTCCGTTTGCCGGTTACCACATGGGCGATTACTTCGCACATTGGCTCGACTTCGGCCGGCAGATCCCTGAACCGCCGCGTATCTTCTCGGTCAACTGGTTCAGCAAGGACGAGAACGGCAAGTTCCTCTGGCCCGGATTTGGCGAGAATATGCGTGTGCTGAAATGGGTCGTGGAACGTGCCCGTGGACGTTCAAAAGGCGTCGAAACACCGCTCGGTTGGATGCCTCGTTACGAAGACATGGACTGGCGTGGGCTTGATTTCACCCGAGAGCAGTTCGACAAGGTGATGAAACTCGACCGCGATATGTGGATCAAAGAGATCTCAACCCACGACGATCTTTTCTTCAAGCTTTACGATCGCCTACCGAAGGAAATGACCTTTATCCGCGAGCTTCTTGTTTCAAACCTGTGGCGTTCGCCGGAGCTTGGCCTTGCCGCTCCGCGTCCCGAAGCCGAGGAAATAAAGGCAGTCGCTAAAGGCGAGTGACCCAACGTATAACATAACAGTAAGGGTGTTAGTTCCTGTTAGGTTCTAACACCTTTTCCTGTTAGCGACGGGTTTTCGCCGAACTACTTTGTCCTAAACTTCTAAGAAGATGGCGTTCGTTCTCTACATCATTGGCTCGGTGCTTATCGTGGCCACACTCCTGCCGATGGTAAAGGCGGACGCATGGTGGATACGCCTTTTTGATTTCCCAAGGGTTCAGGTGCTTTCTCTCGGGCTTGTGCTTTTTGCGGTCTTTCCGTTTCTTGTCGGATTCACCGAGATCGTCCACATCACCTTTCTCGCCGGTTTGGTGATCACTGCGAGCTGGTGCTAAACCTGCGTGGCCTGGGTGCGAGGTCGGACGGTGTTTGGTAGAATGCGTTGTAACCACGGTTACAAAAATTAATAATTGAAAATTGCGAATGGAGAATTCGGGAAGTTCTGAACGTTCCAATCCGCCAAAGGCGAATATTTGAACAAGGCATTGTGCGGATCATCGTCAAAGGATCGCCGCGAATCAAAGGCCATTCTAACCGCTTCGATGATTCTTTCAAAAAGAGGAACTGACTCGTACAGATTCCCCATTTTCAATTCTCCATTCTCCATTAATTTATGATCATAGTGATAATTGGTGCCCAATGGGGCGATGAGGGAAAGGGAAAGGTCGTCGACCTGTTGGCGGATCGGTTTGATATCGTTTCGCGATACCAGGGCGGACACAACGCCGGACACAGCGTTTACGTTGGCGATAAAGCGTTTGTACTCCGGCTGTTGCCGTCGGGCATTATTCATCCGGACAAGACGTGCGTTCTTGGCAACGGAATGGTGATCGATCCGAAGGCGTTTTTCGAAGAGGTCGATCAGATCTCAGAAAAGGGTGTAGAGATCACGCCCGAGCGGCTGAAAGTTTCCTCGCGGGCACACCTGATCATGCCCTATCACCGTGCACTCGACCACACGTCGGAAGAACGGCTTGGCAATGAAAAGATCGGCACAACGCTTCGCGGCATCGGGCCTGCGTATGAAGACAAGGCCGGGCGAAGGGGAATTCGTGTTGCTGATGCGATGTCGCCGGAGCTGTTAAAACTTCGCGTGGAACGCAACCTTGAAGAAGCGAACCGGATCATCGTGCTGTTCGGCAATCAGCCGCTTCGTGCCGATGAGATCCTTGAAGAGATCACGCCGCTGGTTGAAAGGCTTCGCCCGTTCGTCTGCGAAACCTCTCATTTCCTTGCAGAAGCTAAAAAGGCCAACAAGAAGATATTGCTCGAAGGTGCCCAGGCGACATTACTCGACGTCGATCACGGAACCTATCCTTACGTAACATCTTCTAACCCGACCGCCGGTGGTGCATCGGTCGGTGCAGGCATACCGCCGCATCACATCACAGCTGTTTTGGGCATCGTTAGAACCTACGCAACTCGTGTCGGCGAAGGGCCGTTCCCAACCGAAATGCTCGACAGTGAAGAAGATATGGCGAACCTTATCCGCGAACGCGGACACGAATATGGTTCGGTTACAAAGCGTCCAAGACGCTGCGGTTGGTTCGATGCAGTGGCAACACGATACGCAGCGGAGCTGAACGGTTTCGATTCGATGGCACTTACCAAGCTCGATGTGCTCGATGAATTGGACGAAATAAAGGTGTGCGTCGGTTACGAATCGAACGGAAAGACCATTGACACCTTTCCGGCGGTTTCGCATGATCTTCGGGCGATCAAACCGATCTACGAAACTCTTCCGGGCTGGAAGACCGACACGGTCGGAACGACCGAGTTCGACAAGCTGCCGGAGAACGCTCAGAAGTACGTGCGGTTTCTCTCAGATATAGTCGGCGTAGAAATTGGCCTCATATCTACGGGACCGGAACGCGACCAAACGATCATCTTGAAAGAATCGGTGATGGAAGGCTGGTTTGCTTAAAAGAGCTTGCAGATGAGCGATGAGATTCAAATTGTCGGGTTTGATCACAAGTATGCGTTGGCATTTGCCGAGCTGAATTACCACTGGATCGAAGAACATTTCACTGTCGAAGAACACGATCGTGAGATACTCGACCATCCGTTCGAAGTGATCGTTGAACACGGCGGAGAGGTATTCTTTGCCGTAACGAATGATGGTCAAATCGTCGGAACTGCGGCGATGATACGGTCGAACGATGAATTATTTGAGCTCTCGAAAATGGCCGTGGCTCCGGAGTTTCAACGCAAAGGCATCTCTAATACTCTGATGGACGCATGCATTGAATTTGCACGTTCCAAATCGGTTTCGACCATCTTTTTAGAGACGAATGCGAAGCTACCCGCCGCACTCGGGCTCTATAACAAATACGGTTTCGTTCATACTCCGCTCGACCCGAACAGCGAATACTCGCGTGCGAATGTGCGGATGGAATTGAAGGTCGGGATTCGCTAAACATAAACACCGTAAACTTCTAAACAGCTTTAAGCACACTAAAATGTTTGATTAAAGATCGAAGAAGTGCGTTCTGTTTGGTGCTTGCCAATATCGACGTCAGAATGTATTATTTTCAATTCGGCTGAGTTTCGGCTCATCCGTGTGGTCCGATAGCTCAGTCGGTAGAGCAAGTGGCTTTTAACCACTGGGTCGCAGGTTCGAGTCCTGCTCGGATCACCAATTATTGCAACAGTTAAGGCGTCCGCTATGGACGCCTTTTTGTTTATTTATCTATTTTGGTATCTATTCGGATTTTAATTCACTCATTTTTTTCTTAACGATCTTCGAGGCCTTAGACCTTGTAGAGCGTTTAATTCGAAATATACCAAACGAGACCCGTCTTTCTGAAGCGGTGACACTTGTCCTTGAACCACCCTGTTTCGTGCTGTGTCATCCGTTATCCCGACGGCACCACAAGCATCTTTCTGTTTTATTGCAATCACTGCTTTGAGAGGCCCAATCTGAGCTTCGATCTCTTCATTGATCACTTCACGAAGCAAGGTAGCAAATTCGACTTTCGATATAACAACAAACTCACTTTTCATATTGCACCATAAGTGCTTTCTGCAATGCAAGATTTATTCCTCACCTTGAAAGCAGAATAGTGGCGAGCTTTGGCGCGAAATCGAACCAGATTGGAACGCCAAAAAGACAGATCGATTCAAAAAGAAGCCAAATCTAATGAAAGTCCCCGCGCATATTAGGATTTGCCCGGAAGTATGGCTCATGAAAGAATGCTCAACGCCTGTGATCGCTTGTTCCCGCACAAACCGGAAAACCGAAAACGCTGGCGTCTGGTGCTCATCGCCGCTTACACTTTAGGCTGTCGCGTCGATGAACTCGTTCACATTAAAGGCGCCCATATTAAGTACCTTGATGCAGAGAAAAGAGTCGGGCTAATTGAGCTCACTATGCCAGATAGCCGGAACAAGATCCACACAAAAAAGATGCCAATAACGACCTGGCTATTTGATGAAATGGAAGAGGGAGGTGTTTTCAAAAAGGCAGCCGACGAACGATTGTTCATGTGGACAAAGGCCTAAAGGAAACCCTTCGACTCGATCAAGGATGAAGCAAAGGTAAATCCCCAAGGAACGTTCCACACTTTGAGAGCGACATCGGCAACTGATAAGGCTGCAAGCGGTCAAGAATTAGAAACGATCCAGCAAGAAGTAGGACACAGAAAGGGATCCGGCGTGACATCGAAACACTACATTCATTTCGAAGATCGTCAGATAATTGAAGCCGCATCGTCATTTAATGAGCGCTTAGAGCGAACGCGGAAGCTCAAGGATGATCTCGGCATTAAAAAGTTTGTTGAGTCGGTTGGAAATCCTGAATAAACGAAGTACAGCGGAAGGTCTACGCTTAAACACTTCCTATAGATCACAAAATCCGCTTCGTTATTTGTAGCGATTGTCTCGCGCCGATATCTCGTTATTATTGCAGTTCCTACCAGTAGCAGCGTTCACCGCGTCTCAGTAACGGTACCAAAGCATTCCCCACTGCATTCGAATTAGAGCAACCCTGCGTTTATTTGCGCCGAATGGGCGTATAACCGGTCTTTCGCGATCGGTGGTAGCTCCCAGGTATTTCGTTATTCATCTGTTGGATGCGTTTTCAATTCACGCCTGCAACAGTTCGTGAGTTACTATCTCTAATACCTTTTGGTATCACATGTTTGCTTCGCTCCCAGCTTCAGTATTCGTTGTTGCCATTGTCTTGACCGTGGCCGTGGTTAGTATTGGTGTGTTCGCGTTTGTCCGAAACCGAAGGCGTCAGCAGCTTCAGTCTCATCACGATTATCGAATGCTGGCTCTAGCCGATATGGAGCAGCGGCGAATCAACGATCGAACCTCAATGCCGCGGGCGAATAACTATGCGGCGTCGGCATCGTCACAGTTAATTACGAAGAATATCGAGGCCATTCGGCGAGAAAAGATTGAGCAGAGGGCTGCAATAGCAGAAGGAGATGCTGCTGAACTAATTTCGCAACGACCTAGTCCCGCGACATCGAACCCGTCGACTAGCGAGATCAGGTTGCCGAAACCGCCACCTCCCGTGGAGCCACAGTTCTCGACTGAAAGGATCGAAAGAAGGCCGTTGGGTTTTGCGACGTCGCAGGGCTCTGACACTTCGTCGATCGAACATCCGCCCGCAGTAAAAGAGGAGGCACTACCTGAAATCGAAGAGAAACTACGATTCTTGGGGTTGAATCCGTCCTGGGACTAGATCTCTATGAAATGGAGGCCAAAACGGAACGAGAACCCACACGAACGGCAGCACTCTTGATCTCGACGCCGAGCTTCTTCTTTGCAAGAAAGCGAACGCGGGCACGCTTTTCCTGGGTCAAACGCGGAAGCCGATAGATGTAGTCTTCGTTGTGCGTGAGCAGATGATGTACGAGTTCGATCAGCTTGCGTGCGACGGCGACGACCGCGACATTGTGGCCGCGCTTCTTTGCGACCCTGGTGAACAAAGCACGAGCCGGGCCGGGTGACTTTCGCAGATGTTCGGCGGCCTCGATGAGAAGCCAGCGGGCTTCGGCACGGCCCTGTTTGGTGATCCGGCCATTACGCGAAGAGTCACCTGATTGATAGGTCGATGGAACAACGCCAAGGTAAGCGGCGAGTTTCTTCTTGTCGGGAAAGCGTGACACGTCGCCGATAGTTGCGATCAGCCCCGCAGCAACGACCAGGTTGACTCCCGTGATCGAGAGCATACGGTCCATCTGCTCTTTGAGATGAGGGCGAACGGCGACATACGAAGCAATGACACTTTCGAGATCTGCAACAAGTGCGTCGATGCGGTCGATCTCGTTAAGAAGCGAACCCATTCGCAGACGATCCAGTTCGGGAATGAGATCTCCGTCAGCGGTTGTTCCGGCTATGGTCGATTCGAGCCACAGGCGTCCGCCGGTGCCGAAGAGATCGGTCCTGGTCTGACGGACAAGGTTACGGTGAAGCACCGAATGGACACAGTTCTTGCACTCTGTCCGCCGCCTGACCAAAGATGTCCGGTCAGTGATGAACTGCCGAAGTGCTTCGGTGTCCTCATCGGGCAGCCAGACCTCGGGCAAGTAGCCCACGCGGGCAAGCTCGGCCAGGACCCGTGCGTCGATCTTGTCGGTCTTGATCTTGGCTTGTGCGATCACCTTTGTCTTGATCGGGTTCGAGACGATGACGCGAGCCTTTGAGTTACCATGATTGGGCAGATAAGTGTGAGAACACAGATTCTGTCAAGAAAAAAATTCTGCCAGTTTGCCATCAAAAAATTGGTTATTCAATCCAATAGCGAAAATCGATTTTTCTTGACACTCAATCGAACATAGTCCATTTTTGTTTTCAATCGACCGTAAGAGCCTCGGCTCCCAATGCCTAGGCAACCTTAAGAATCACAGCATATTCCCGCACTGGGAATTCGATTGCCAGGAGATCGAAATGACCCTATGCCCGCACACCTTTCACCCTCGGGATAGAGTTGCGCCTTCGCGAAACACTGCCACACTAACCAACTACTCTTCCGCGATCCCTCAGTCAAAACGCCAGCCTTTCGCCTTAAGCGGTCAGCCCTGGAACGAGCCGACCAAGTTCTTTGGCTGCTTTAGCAAAGATTGGAAGAAAAGTCTTGACTTGTTAAGAAAGTGAGTGTTAGATTTCCAACACAAACTTCCTGAATCCCTAAACAGATTCGCTTTTGGTTTTTCTACAGGAGCTATCAAATGAAACTCTCGGTTTCCCGTCCACCGAAGCTGCGTACATCGCTATTCGTTCGCCTTGCTGTGCTTGCGATCTCACTGATGATCGGGCTAGGCATTTTCGCAAATAATCGTTGGCTAAAAAGCAGTTCCGAACCGTTAGTTCGGAGTAGCGTAAAAACAAGATCCGGAGCGTTGCCGACTTCAACACCAAATTACAATGCATCGGCTCCGGTACGTGAATATGTGTATGCGGGCGGAAAACTGGTCGCTACATCCGAGCCAGTGAATCCCCCACCGACCGATCTTGCAGTTTGGCGCGTTTCGACCGGCTACTGGTATGTGATGGACGAGAATGGACCGAGTGCTACCGAAGCATTTGGCCTTTCGACTGACATTCCGGCTCCCGCTGATTATGACGGCGACGGGAAAACTGATTTCTGTGTTTTTCGTCAGTCGGATGGGAATTGGTACATGCTCGAATCAGGCAACGGAAATAACTTCGTGACGATCAGCTTTGGAGCAAATGGCGACATCCCTGTAGCCGGCGATTTTGACGGCGACGGAATGGCTGATACTGCCATGTTTCGCCCGAGCACTAATGCTTGGTGGGTTCGCCGAATTGCGACGGGTGATGTTAGCAATTATGAGTATGGGGTAACGGGCGATGTTCCACTGCACGGTGATTTCGACGGTGACGGAAAGGCTGATTACACGCTTTGGCGAAACAGCAATGCTGCCTGGTACGTGATGCAAAGCAGTACCAATACTCAGGCGGCGTTCCAGTGGGGACTTTCGGGCGATAAACCAGTCCCGGCAGATTATGACGGCGACGGCAAGACTGATCATGCGGTCTGGCGAAACGATGACGTCTGGTACATCTATCAAAGCTCCAATCAAACATGGATGACGCAAAGTTGGGGCAACAACTCTACGGATATTCCCGTTCCAGGCGATTACGATGCTGACGGAAAATCAGACATCGCCGCATGGCGGCCGTCAAACGGCACCTGGTATATCCGCAAGTCTTCGACTGGAACTCTTCGAGAGCAGCAGTGGGGACAATCAGGCGACGTTCCAGTACCTGCTCCGTATCGACGTTAGGCTTTCTATATTAATGAAAGTCATTTCCCGTAATAATTCTTGGTTCTTGTCCTTTCGCTTTGGAGATCACTAAAATGACGAGCAGTAAGAAATCAACAAGCAGAAATACTACCGGATCTTTTTCGTGTAGACAGCTATATCACGGCCTGTCGTCGATTGTCCTGATCGTTGCTCTCATATTCCCGGTTGCCTTCCCGCTTCCGATTTTGGCATCTTTGCCAGAGCAGGAACCGAAGGTTACATTGGGATTGATCAGCGAACCCTCTGGCTTTGCTAGGTTGCTTGGTCTTGTCCAAATGTTCGGGAACTCCTTTTCGCTTGTTTCCGAAAAGATTACAGCTAGAAAAAAAAGAGCTCGTCAAACTTCATTTGATTCGAGACAAGGAACAATAGCGAATTTTGTGACCTCAGGCTTCGACAATAGTCCAATGAAACTTGGCGAAATCAGAAGCTTAGCCGCAATACCTATTGATAAATTTGGATCCACGGTTCATGGAACAAAGATCAACTGGCATTCATCGAATCCGGACATTGTTGATGTTCAGGATG
>JBBSKW010000032.1:0-25520 GCA_038256005.1 Pyrinomonadales bacterium | reverse complement strand
GTGCCATCCCTCTTCGGTCCCGGGCCTGCCATAACGCTCCATATAAGACGCTTTCTTATTTTTCGCGAGTCCCGGCTTATCGTTCTCACGGCTGTCAAAACTAACAGCAATTACATCGAATTCTTTTCCCGCATCAAACGAAACGCCTTTAAGCGAACCTGTTAGACCGTTCAGGACCTGATTACAAAGCATCGGACATTCAAAATAAACAAAAGTTAAAACGACCGGCCGACCCTTTCCGAACAGACCGCCAAGCTTGACCGTTTGTCCGTTTTCATCCTTGAACTCGGTCTCCAACGGAAGCTTTGCCCCAAGTTTTTGCTCTATCCCAACGTTCCTCAGCGGTTCCGGGATTCCGTTCGCTGTGCTTACAGCTGGATCGTATTTCCGCGGCGAATATAGAGGTGAATTATAATGCTCGTTCTTTTGCGCAAAAGTATTCGGAGCCGCAACGAACGCGGTCACGAACGCAAAACAAACAGCAAAATTTCTAAATGCACTAAAATTCATAAAACCTACTTCCGGTTACCGCCGTTTTTCGGAGCGCACCCGGCCTGCGCTTGAATCGGTGAAGTACGTTTTTGCATCCTTCAACACCTTTTCAGCATCGGGACCCGACTTCGCCTTTATCGTCTGACCGAGCATTTTGTCGATCGCAGCATCAAGCGGCATCGTGATCGTCGTGCCCGTTTCCGGATGTTTCTGCCCGTTCTTTATCTGCTCGTCCCAGATCTTCTTAAGTGCCCGGTATTCAGCCTGCGGCTCAAGTAGCTCGAGATTGACCCTGCCCGCCGGTCCGCGGACCTCAAATCCCGGAGCTCCCTGCAGTCGCGGCTCAGGCGGCAATCGCTCGGTGTCGCTCATGATAAGCGGATTGTTTGACGACTTAGTTTGGATCGCGTCTTGTTCCAGCACTCCCCACAAGGCATACATCAAACCAAACGTAACAACGATCAGAAGTAAAAGGCCGACCGCAAAATACGCGATGCCCTTGATACCGATCACATTCTCTTCATACGGTTTATCAAGTTCCGCAAGTGAATTTTCGTGTTTCGCGTGTGCCATAACAAACTTAATTAAACGTAAGCCCTAGTGGCCTCGGCCGTGCTCGATCGCCTTTTCGAAGAACGGATCCATGATCGGGACCATGGGCCGTTTTGCCAGTTGTCCAAAGAAATACCAGAGCCAGATGCCGCCGATGGCGATAGGGGCGACGATGTCCATCCAGCTAAAACTAGCTACGAGCGGCAACGATCCACCGTGTTCCGAAATTCGCGGATTGGGCGAGATCAGATAGAACATATCGATCGCACGCATCAACAGAATGAAGCCCGCAAGCCACGCAAGCTTACTCGTATGCCGTTTGAAGTCCTGCTGGAGCAAGATAAGGAACGGAAATACAAAATGAAATATCAGCAATGCCCAGCCGACCCATTGCCAACCGTTTGAAATTCTCGTTAAGTACCAGGTCGTCTCTTCCGGAATATTTCCCGACCAGATGATCAAATATTGCGAAAAGTTGAAGTACGTCCATACCATCACGAACGCCAGCATTAACTTGCCGATATCGTGAAAATGCCGCTTGCCCAGGACCCGATTCATCGGTGCGTACTGTGAAGCAAAATGAAGAACTATCACCGTAAAGCACATCGTCGAAAGCACCCAACCAATTAGGAAGAGAAGTCCGTACATCGTCGAGAACCAGTGCGGATCAAGGCTCATGACCCAGTCTACGGCCGCAAAGGAAACAGCTAGCACAAAGAAAATGATCGCCGGGCCCGAAAAGGCCGTCGAACGCCCTAGCCACTTGGCCGCCTCCTCATGATCAACTGACTTATCCTGATTCGATGACCAGGTCGTTAGTAGATAAGCGATCAAACCAAATACCGCAAAGTACACAACTGAACGAACAATCCACCAGAGCGGGGTTTGGAAAGCTCCGCGCTGGATCTGAGTAACATCATCCGCCGGAAGATGGGTCCATTCATACGCTAGCGTAACGAAGACCGCCAGCGGCACAAATGCGACCGCCACAACTACGAGCGTTCGAGCCGATGATTCAAGGATGCGGCGAATCACAACGCCCCACGCACCGCCGGTCAAATATTGAAGCATCAAAACGCCGATACTTCCGATGCTGATACCGCCCCAATACACAAAGCCGAGCAGCCATGAGCGCAGCCCTTGTTCCGGGCTCATATACGCACCGACTATCCAGGCGAGAAGTGCGATACCACCTAAACCCAAAAATGTCGTGCGAAGCCGGGTGAATTCCGCAGGCGACTGATACTGATTGCCTTCAGCCATTAACGGGCACCTCCGGACGTATTGGAATTAGCCGACGGCGTAGGAGTAGTTGTCGGCGAACCCGTGTTCGAATTTGAATTCATCTTTAATGCTTCTTCCGGATTCTGGCTTAGCTGCAATGCTCTGATGTAAGCAATGATCGCCCAACGGTCTGCTGCCGGGATCGAAGCCGAATATCCGTTCATCTTGCCCCAGCCATTTGATATCACATCAAAAAAGTGGCCTACTGGCGCGTTTCGCAACCGATCGTCATGATACGTCGGCGGCGGCGAAAACCCTCGGCGAACGATCATTCCATCACCTGCTCCGACCGGGCCGTGGCAGACGATACAGTAAATGTTATATCGCTCTTCGCCGCGTTTGATCAGTTCCTTGTTCACAGGGATCGGGAACTCATCGATCGCGTTCGGAAAGCTTGTGACGATCGTGTTGCCGGAGGCATTTGTCGTCGATGCGGCCTGCGCATTCGGATCCGGATTGTCGATCTTGCCTGTATGAAATGCTTTGTTCTCTTTTAGAAAACCGCGTGCGACAGTTCCGCCCGGAGCTATCCGCGAAGCAAGGCCATCCGAATAGAATTCACTCTTTTTATATGTCTTGTATCGCGGCTGATCCTGCATATCGAAACGGACACCGCACCCTGCTGTAAAGGCAAAAGTTAAAAGTAAAAAGTAAAAACTAAGACCCTTCAGCCCTCCACGATTAAACATTTTGCCTTTTTCCTTTTCACTGTTTACATCCGCTTGGCGGTTATTCATCGACATCGAACACCTCCTGCGGCTTGAGGCTTTCCATGAAATCCCTTGTCTCAGTCTCGTCATATTTAGGGTCGGCGGCCTCGATCAGAAGAAAGAACTTTTCCCTTGATGCCAGCGAAAATCGCGGAACGTTGAAAACCGGATGGTATGGCCGCGGCAATCCATTTAGAAACAACATTCCAAACACGGCAGTGAAGCCGGCGAGCAGGATCGTCAATTCATACGACGCGGGCACGAATGATGGCCAGCTCAAATATGGCCTTCCGCCAACGTTTAACGGATAGTCGATATAGTGAACAAAAACCTGAAGACCAATGCCGAGACATAAGCCTGTCAAACCGCCAAAGAAAACGAGCACCGGCAGGATCGATCGCTTAATTCCAAGCGCCTCGTCGATCTCATGCAGCGGAAACGGCGAGAACGCGTCGGTCTTTGTAAAACCCGCTTCCCTCACTTTAGTCGCCGCATCGACCAGCTCAGTGGCTGTATCAAATTCAGCAAGCAATCCGTATAAATTCTTGTCCATACCTAATATCCGATCGTTACTCTCCATCCGAATTCACCGATCATTTTTCACTTTCGTCCCTGTTCGGCGGATCGGTCCTATCATAGGTGTACTCCACCTCAAGAACGCTTTCGTCAAAATCCTGCTGGTGCCCATGAACGTTTGCCTCGGGCAATAGCGTCCGCACCTCAAAGATCGAGATAACGGGTAGGAACCTGACGAAGAGAAACAGCAACGTGAAGAAGAACCCGATCGTGCCGACAAACATCGTCCAATCAATTATCGTCGGCGAATACATCGCCCATGACGATGGCAAAAAGTCTCGGTTCAGACTCGTCACGATGATCACGAACCGTTCGAGCCACATCCCAATACTTACGACGATCGAGATCAAGAACAGCCAGAACGAGCTTTCACGGAACCGTTTGAACCATAGAAGCTGGATAGAACCGCCGTTGCAGATGATCAACAGCCAATATGACCACCAATAAGGCCCGTACCAGATACGGTTGAGCATCATGAACCATTCGTAATAGCTGGCGCTGTACCATGCGAAATAAAGCTCCATCGCGTACCCATAAACCACTATCATTCCGGTCGCCAACATGATCTTGCCCATATAGACAAGATGGGTATCGGTGATGAAATCCTTCATGTTGTACCAGATACGCAGCGGTATAGTGAGGATAAGCACCATCGCGAACCCGGCGAAGATCGCACCGGCGACGAAGTACGGCGGAAATATTGTGGCGTGCCAGCCCGGAGTCTGTGACACGGCGAAGTCGAATGAAACTATCGAGTGAACGGATAGCACGAGCGGCGTCGAAAGCCCTGCTAATAATAAATAAGCGATCTCGTACCGATGCCAGTGTCTCGCCGAACCGCGCCAGCCCCATGACAAAATGCCGTAGGCGAACTTGAAGAACTTATTCTTTGCACGATCCCTCAGCGTCGCAAAGTCAGGGATTAGTCCTACGTACCAGAACAAAAGCGAGATCGTCGCATATGTCGAAACAGCGAAAACGTCCCAGATCAGCGGCGAGCGGAATTGCGGCCAAATTCCCATCGTGTTCGGATATGGAAACAGCCAATATGCTGCGAGCCACGGCCTACCTGTATGCAGCAGCGGGAACATTGCAGCGCAGGCAACTGCGAAAAGCGTCATCGCCTCAGCAAAACGGTTGATCGACGTACGCCACTTCTGATTCAAGAGCAACAGGATCGCCGAGATCAGCGTTCCTGCGTGGCCGATACCGATCCACCAAACGAAGTTGATAATGTCGAATGCCCAGCCTACCGGCTGGTTATTTCCCCAAACTCCGATACCTTTTGCGAGCAAAGTCACTACCGAAAAAAGCAGCAACTGGGCGACCATGAACGATATTGCAAACCCGATGAACCAATGCCATGGGGTCTTTTTCTTAAGCGTCAGATCACCGATCTTGTCGGAAACCGTGCCGAAAGTATGCTCACCCTCCACCATCGGCGGGTAAATGCGCTTTTGAATGTCTTTTAGTTCCGACATATTTTTGCAGAGCCGTTGGTCAATCGTCCGATCTCACTTTTGCGAAACCGGACGTTCACAACTAATGGCCATCGCCTCCCGCTTTTTCGCCCGCTTTTCCTCCCTTAGACTTGGCGGGATATGATATCGGCTTCGTAAGCGGCTTATAATCGGGCATTTCCGAATTCATATTCTTCAATGCCGACATATAGGTCGTTCTCGGCTGAGTATTTAATTCATTGAGAAGATTGTAGTTACGCTTGTCCTTCTTGGCCTCTGCGATCTTGCTCAGGGGATCGTTCATATCGCCAAAAATAATCGCTCCGGTCGGGCAAGCAGATTGGCAAGCTGTTACGACCTCACCGTCGCGGATCCGCCGGCCGTCCTTCTCGGCTTCGATTCGTGCGGCCGAAATTCGCTGTGTACAGAACGTACACTTCTCCATCACGCCACGGCTCCGGATCGAAACTTCGGGATTTCGCATCAGTTTGTATTGTGGCGTATCCCAATCTTGATAAAGCAGGAAGTTGAACCGACGAACCTTGTAGGGACAGTTGTTTGAACAATACCTGGTTCCTACGCAACGGTTGTAAACCATGTCGTTCAAGCCTTCCGGATTGTGGACCGTTGCCGTTACGGGGCAGACGACTTCGCACGGAGCAAGTTCGCATTGCTGACAGACGATCGGCTGGAACGAAGCACCGCCCGGGGCGTTTATATCATCGCCCGAATAATATGTATCTACCCGCAGCCAATGCATTTCGCGGCTTCGTTCGACCTGTTCCTTACCAACCACCGGAATGTTGTTTTCCGATTGACATGCCAAAACACAAGCGTTGCAACCGACACACGCATTCAGGTCGATCGACATTCCCCATTTGTGGTTTTCAGCATACTGCTGCTGATAGACCTCGGTTGGATACATCGAAAGTGGATACTCTTCCTTTTGACGACCCATTTCCGGGTCCTTCTTCCACTCTTCGACCTCGAAAACACGAAGCAGATCGCGGCCTTCAAGGCTAAAGTGGATCTGCGTCGACGCTATCTCCGTCGATCCGCCGGTCTTATCAATTGTGCCAAATCCATAGTTCATCGCATCGGATCGAACCACGTCGAAGGCGTTGTAGCCGAGACCATTACCGACGCGGCCGGCACGATCGGAACGCCCGTAACCCATCGTTAGTGTGATCACGTCATCCGGCTGGCCCGGCGATATCCAAACGGGGACGCCTTTCGTAATCGTACCGCCGTTCATCGTGACGGTGACCAGATCAGCGGACATATTGCTACCGCGTGTGTTGATAAACGCCGTTCCGCGTTCACCACCCGAGATCTCCTCGGGGTCATTCCCGCGATTGAGGCCAAGCCTTGCCGCAGTTGCCGGACTTACAAGTGCGACATTTTCCCAAGTGATCTTATTGATCGGATTCGGAAGTTCCTGAAGCCATCCATTATTGGTGAATCGGCCATCGTAAATAGTCGGATCCGGGATAACCGCAAATTCGATCGGGCCGCTTCCGACTGGAGCTGCAGCAGGTTGGATCAGGAAAGCTGTATTGGCGGCCACGGTTTTGGCGGCCAGTGCCGAATTTGCTATCACGCCGTCGTGAACGGCTTTTCGCCAATTGTCTTCAAATGTTTTCGGTGCTGACGCAGCGGCTGGTGTTGATCCCGCCGTTGAAGCCGCAGCCGGTGTCGGTGACGCAGCCGGTGTTGGTGCTAAAGTCGGTGTCGATGCAGCGGCGGGCACTGGAGTCGCAACCGGACCGGCCGTATTTGCAGCAGTCTCAGCAACTGCAGGCGTTGCGACAGGTACAAGCGCAGCCGCAGGGGCCATGTTCTGTGTTTGCCAATATTCTCTGACGATGTCGTAGTCTTTCTTATCGAAATTTTCGCGGAAGAAAAGCTGGACAACTTCGGTCGAGCTCTTGCCCGCATAAAGCGGCTCAACCAAAGGCTGCACGAGCGAAACCGTACCGTCGTACGCACGAGCGTCGCCCCAAGTCTCAAGATAATGCTTTGCCGGGACATGCCATTGGCAAATCTCAGCGGTCTCGTCAAAATGAAGCCCTAGGTGCACACGTATCGGGACCTTGCCTTCAAGACGCTGCAAGCTCAAACGAAGATCGGAAGGTGTATTGTAAGCCGGATTTCCACCAAGGATGACGAGCATCTTCACCTTGCCAGCATCGACATCGGCGACCAATTCACGCAACTGCTCGACCTGTGTTTTCTCCGAAGGCGTAAGCGGCTCAGTGTAAACGACAGTCTTGCCCGCATTCTCAAGTGTTGCGTTCATCGCATGAGCTATTGCGTGAACAACCGCGGGTTGATGAGGGCCGGCGACGACCAGAGAACGGCCCTTGAAAGCAAGCAGGTCTTTCGCCATCGCGGCGATCCACGCTGCATTCTCGGTATACGTTGACGCGGCTCCGGAAACGCCTAACGCCGCAGCGATCGCTTTGGCAACTTCAGGCATCTGGCTCGGTCTAACACCCAATCGATGGTCTGCCTTCGCTCCCATCAATGTGGTTGTCGTCTCGATCGCGTAAAGCCTGTTGATGTCCCGTTTTTCGTCGGTCAACTGTCGGCCTTTTGCATAATCGGCCATGTAACGGACGTTGAAACCGGAAAAGATGTCCGCATCAAGCGATAAGATCCGCTCGGCTTGATCAAATTTGTAAACAGTGTGAACCGGCGAACCAAATGCGAGTTTCGAACCGGCGATCGCGTTGTCGTTATTGACCGGCTCATATTGATACCAACGAGCATTCGGCAATTCGGTCGCAAGACGCCGGAACTGATCCTGCATCGTCGGCGAGGTTGTCGTATCGGTTAAAAACCTTACGCCCGCACCGCCGTCCGCCCTTGCGGATTCGATCTCGGTTCGCATCGCCGTCATGAAGTTTTGCCAGTTCGACGACGTGCCGCGGAACTTAACTTCCTGCGATCGGTCCGGATCATACATATCCAGAAGCGAAGCCTGTGCGAACGCGTCCGTCGCACCAAGGCTTCCCGGATGTTCCGGATTTCCTTCAACCTTTACAGGCCTTCCGTCGAAAGATTTGGCAAGCAAACCGGTCGCGATACCGCCGAGTGTCATCGCGGTGGCGTAGAACATTGGCTTGCCGGGCAGAGCATCTTCTGGCGGGTTAACGTAAGGAACGATCTTCTCGGGCGGCTGGATCACACAACCCGAGAGGCCAGCAAGTGCAAGCGATGCTCCCATCACTTTGACAAAGTTGCGGCGGCTAAGCGAATCGTCCCAGTTCTCTGCCTGCAGAGGGAATTCACCCTTTACGAACTCTTCGAACTCGGGTGCGTCAACAAATTCATCTACGCTTCGCCAGTATTCTTTACCGCTTTGCGAAAGGATCTTGTCGCGCATTTGCGCAAAATTTTGATTGCTGTCCTGACTCGGCATCGTGTTCGTGATTCCTCGCTTTACCTATGACAAACTGAACAGCTTGTCAGCATTTCTTTGCTACGTATCCTGTAATCCTGCTTCATCTGAAGCCGTCTTTCGGCAGAGATGTCGCCGTCCTGCCACTGCATATTGTAGATCTCGCTCTTCGGCCGAATGAATTTCTCCGGCTCACGATGGCAGGCAAGACACCATTCCATCTGAAGGGTGTTTTCCTGATAAACCGCGGCCATATTGTCGATCTCACCGTGACACGTCGAGCAACCTACGCCCTTAGCGACGTGAATGCTATGGTTGAAATATGTGTATTCCGGCAGGTCGTGAACGCGTTCCCATTCGATCGGTTTGTTGTCGCGGTAGCTTGCCCGGACCGGTTCTAGATAAGGACTATCAGCCCAGATCTGGCTGTGGCAGTTCATGCAGGTCTGGGTCGAAGGCATTCCGGCAGAAGCGGTCGTTTCAACTGTCGTATGGCAATACCGACAATCGATCCCGTCGTCCCCAACGTGATGCTTATGGCTGAACTGAACAGGCTGCTGTTTTTCAACATAACGGCCGGTCAAATAAGACGAACGTGCCACCTGTGTATAAACAAAGAACGCCGTCCCGGCCAGAATAACTCCCGAGATCATGCTGATCCGGGCGATGTTGTTTGCGCTCCTAGGGAAAAATTGTGCCATTTTCTAAATTCTCACGCTGCCAACAAATGCTGCGGTTAAGGCAATCCCGTCGCCGAAGATAAAAGATAAACAAACTCGGAGCGGAACAAACCAGATTTATATTTTATAAGAGAAATGCGTAACGTAAAACTGTCTGCAATTCTACTAAATCTCGTAAATTCCACAAAAGCCGCTACAAGGAAATTATCGATAAATCAAACTAATTTCAATGGTATAGAGATTAGTTTTGCTCATCTGCCAAATAAATCTTAAGTGTGGCGAATGTTGCCTTTTCCGATGTCTTCCAACAAGTAATTTGAAAATCCCAAAAGGGTCGGTCTTATTTGACCAGCGAGATCGCCGCTCCGATCGCTGCGGCCTCACGACCGAGCTCGCCAGCGGCAATTGTCGTGTTTTCAAATGCAGGCCGGAACGCCAGTTCGTGTGCCCTTTTTCTGATCGAATCCAGTACTATATTTCCGCCCTGCATTACCGTACCGCCGATCACAACACGTTCGATATTGAGAAGACTAATTACAGTAGCGATGGCCGTTCCGACATAAGTTCCCGTTCGTTCAAGCATCATTAGTGCAAAATCGTCGTCTTTCCCTGCGGCGCTTGTTATCGAGTCGATCGAGATCTCCTTCTCGTCCATTTTCGATAACGACGAAGTGCTGTCCTGACGAAAACGGCTTCGTGTTCGCCGAACAACACTTCTTTCGGACGCGATCTCCTCGAGCCTCATGCCTTCGGAATTGATCGAAATATTCCCAAATTCACCCGCATATCCCGAATCGCCTCGCCAGATCTCACCATTCAGCACGATCGCGCCGCCAATACCTTCACCCAACGTCGCGTAAAACATATTGACCGCGCCGCGGCCGGCACCGATCCGCAATTCCGCGACCGCCGCCGCATTCGCATCATTTTCTAGCACGGTCCTGACACCGGTTTCCTGAAGAAGTGCTTCCACCAGTACGCCCTCGTTTTCGAGATCGATCAGCGTTGAATGAGCGATCTTACCCGCCGCACGATCGACAAGTCCCGGCAAAGCCAAGCCGACCGTCTTTGTTGAAGGCGATGATGAGACGATCGCAGAAATTGCTGCTGCAAGCCGTTCAAATGCAGTCGCGTCCGGCAATCCAGTAAAGACAGTCGTGCCGATGACCTTATGACCATCGCCGACACATGCAGCGATAACCGTGTCGTGTGTCAATTCCAATCCGACGGAACCACCGTTCCAATCATTGAATCCGCTCATAAATTAATTCCTGTCGGGCGCGATTGTATTAACGCTGACTGGCTCTGTCAATCTCTCATCAAAGCCTCTCGAATCCTATTTGTTTGACTATCCAGAACGCTTAGGGCTACTCTTTGTACAAGTCCGCACAGGCCAATTCCTCAAAATCATGCACGAACTTGAAGAGATCATCGCAACCTATGGCATTTACGCCGTATTTGCGCTCTGTACTGTCGAAGGCGACATTACACTTCTGATCTCCGGAACCATGGCACACGCCGGTTATTTTGGCTCCTACGGTTTTCTAAAGGTGTTTCTTTTTGGAACAATGGGCGGCGTAGTCGGAGACTGTTTCGGTTACGCGGTCGGACGGATCTTTCACGAAAAGGCTAAACACTATCGTTTCTATCAGATCGCACAGCCGAGAGTTGAACGACTTATCGACAAATTCGGTGGCTTCGCCATCATCATCTCAAAATACATCTACGGCATTCGAGCGGCCATGTGTGTGTTTTACGGGATCGGCAAGATGCCTTTCTGGCGCTTTCTTATATTGGACACAATCAGTTGCTCAATTTGGGTTCTGTTGCTTGCCGGTACAGGTTATTTCTTTAGCGGTGCGATAACCTCTATAATCGGCGATTTCCAGCAGATCGGTATCGCCCTGTTCTTCCTTATACTGTTCGCGATCGTGGTCATTTACGCGGTCGAGAGATTCTGGCTCTCAGAGAAGGTTGAAGAAGCCAGCCCTGAGACGATCCATAAACTTGAAGAAACGTTCCACGCGGTCGAGGAAGTCGCACAGGAAAAACTCCACGACCTAACTGAGCGTCTGCACCTAACGCGCGAACAGCGCGACGAGCCCGAAGAAAAGAAGCCCGAAACCGAAGAGTCCGCCAAAGCTGCAAAAAAATGACGCCGTAGATATGAAAACTGGCCTAATTTGAGCTAATATTACCGCTGTCATCCAACAAAACTTAATTTTTGTAATTTATCGAGGGCTAATACTTAGTGATCATCGAATCATCAGCACCGACACGTGTCGATCTCGCCGGAGGAACGATCGATATTCCTCCGCTTTTCCTGTTCCATGAAGGCGCTTCGACCGTAAACTTTGCCGTCGATCTTATGGCCAAATGCCGGATAGAAACCCGCGACGATCGTGTAATATCGATCGCCTCGATCGACCGCGGAGAGAATTTTGAAGTCTCCCTCGATTTGATAGACGGTCTGAAAGATGAACCACGGCTCGAATTGCTTTCGAAACTAATCTATTTTTTCCGCCCCGAGACCGGGTTCAATATGATCACCGAATCGGAAGCTCCTGCCGGAGCAGGGCTTGCTGGATCATCGACATTGAATATCGCATGCATCGGTGCACTAAACGCACTCGTCGGCAATCGCTATTCGGAAGATCGCTTTATTCCGATCGCTGCAAATGTTGAATGTCAGGTGATCAAAGTCCCGACAGGTTATCAGGATTATTACTCGGCTCAGTATGGCGGAGTTTCGTGCATCCATTTCCGTGCGGATGGAATGCAACGCGAAGAGCTCCAGATCGACGAAGAAACGCTTCATCGCCGCATTGCCGTTTGCTACACCGGTGAGCCTCGTAATTCCGGCACGAATAACTGGGAGCTTACAAAACGGCACATTGACGGCGATCTCGAATTATTCGAGATATTCGATGGTATCCGCGATACCTCGATCGCTGTAAGATCCGCGCTTCTTGAATCTCGATGGGATGACGTAGGAACAATTCTCCGTGATGCCCAGCCCGAGAGAAAACGGCTTTCGCCCAACATTTCAACACCGCAAATGGACCTGCTTATTGAAACGGCGCTTGCCAACGGTGCGATCGCGGCCAAGATCTGCGGCGCCGGCGGGGGCGGTTGCATTGCATTCTATTGTGAGGATGGGCGAAAACAAGAAGTGGAAGCAGCACTATCATGTGAAGAAGGCTGCGAAGTTCTAAACTGGAACCTTTCGCGCGAAGGCCTAACTATCAGAACCGAAGCTCACGCTTAAACAAATTTGAAATGGAGGGAACAGATGAAAAAGCCCGCAATCTTTCTAGCGTCCATCGCGATCTTAATTTTTTGTTTTATCGTTGAAGCCAACGGTCAGAATTCCGGCAAGGTCTATTGGAACGGAATGGTGGACAACAAGGTTCATCTTGTTGTCAGGGGCGTGTCGGTCGAGGAGCGAACCATCGCTGGGCAAGCTGCTACCACCGGAGCATTCAGTTTCACAGCTCCACTGCCAAAAGCCGAAATCGCTGTTCGTGCGATAAAGATCGACGGGCGAGGAACGAAAGTCGCGGTAATTCAGCAACCGAATGCGGCAAATGAATTCACGGCAATTGTCGAGATCTTAGACGAACGCGGCGGGGCTGGTGAATATCTGATCGAGATCGAATGGTAGCGCGGCGAATTTTCTTGTCACAAAAGTTCCATTTGTGGTGTTTGAACTCTAGAAAAGCGATTTTCAATCCAAATCAATTCGGAGGACCAGACGCCAATGCGAAATAGCATCTCTCGTACTTTTTTCATCTTCGTAGCATTTATTTCTTTATACATCGGATTACCTCTTGATTCATTCGGCCAGGAAAAGACGGTAAAAATGGCTGGAAAGTCAAAGGAGTTTTGTTCAAGTTGGAACAACTCTTATAACGGCCGCGTCGGCTTTAACGAGATCCGCGAGTTCAAACTCCCGGCTTCCGGGCGAATTGAGATCGACGGCGGTAAGAACGGCGGAATCTCGCTCAAAGGTGCTGACGTCTCCGAAGTAACCGTCAAAGCCTGCGTCAATACATGGGCCGCAACCGATGAAGCGGCTCAGGCAGTCGGAAGGAACATTACCATCAGTTCGAGTGGCTCGATCAGAGCCGAAAATAGCTCGGACGATTCAAACTGGGGAGTTTCGTTCCAGGTAACGGTCCCGCGAAACTACAATGCAAATCTGACCGCGACGAACGGCGGCATTTCGATCTACGGCGTCGATGGCGACCTCGAGTTCACCACGCTAAATGGTGGCATTAGCCTGAAGGAGGTTTCAGGAAATGTTCGCGGCCGAACCACAAATGGCGGATTGAACGTAAAATTGTCCGGCACGAGTTGGAAAGGTTCAGGGCTTGACGTTGTTACGACCAACGGCGGAGTGAATCTTTCTATGCCGGAAGGCTACGCGGCAAATGTCGAGACGGGAACGGTTCACGGTGGCTACAAGAGCGATTTTCCTTCGCTGAACGTCGAACGAACCGAGAAATGGAAAGCGGTTCGCGTAAACGCACCATTGAACGGCGGCGGGGCTCCGATCAAAGTGTCCACCACGAACGGCGGGGTGAACATAAACGTATATGGGCCGGACGCGAAGTAAGACTGTGAAGCTCAAAAAAGACAGACGAAAGCCCGATGAACATTCACCGGGCCTTTTTTCATTGGTCATGTATATTTAAACCGCAGCGATCGCTTTTGTGAGCGACCTGAAGATATCACGTCCATCGTTGGAACCGAGAAGTTCGTCACACGCACGCTCCGGATGCGGCATCATGCCTAAAACGTTTCGATCCAAATTACATATCCCGGCGATGTTCGACCGAGCTCCGTTCGGGTTTGAATCCTCGGTTATTTCACCATCGGTTTCGCAATAACGAAAAACGATCTGTCCGTTCTCCTCAAGTGAATTGAACGTCGCATCGTCGCACGCGAAATTCCCATCGGCATGAGCAACAGGTATTGAGAGCACTGCTCCCGTTTCCAGTTCCGTCGTATACGGCGTGCTTTGATTCTCGACCCTGATGTGTACGTGTCTGCAAACGAAGTCAAGCCCGGCGTTTCTCATCAAAGCACCGGGCAGCAACCCTGCCTCGCAAAGTATCTGAAATCCATTGCAGATACCAAAAACGAACCTACCTGAACTGGCGAAATCCTTAACCGCCTTCATAACCGGAGAAAAACGAGCGAGTGCACCAGCACGAAGATAGTCGCCATAAGAAAACCCGCCGGGAATCAGCAACGCATCGTACCCTGAGAGGTCGGTTTGTTTGTGCCAGATAAAATCGACCGGTTGTCCGACGTGTTTTGAGATCACATGATACGCATCGTGATCGCAGTTCGAGCCCGGGAAAACAACAACTCCAAATTTCATTACGATTCGATCTCCACGCGGTAATCTTCGATCACCGGGTTGGCAAGAACATCTTTTGCTACCTTCTCGATGGTCTCGCGGGCTTCGGTTTCTGAGACTGATCCATCGATCAATACCTCAAAATACTTCCCCTGTCTGATGTCCTCAATACCTTTCGTCCCAAGCATTTCCACTGAATGGTGGATCGCTTTTCCCTGTGGATCCAAAACGCCCGATTTAAGCGTTACATAAACTTTTGCTTTCATTAATGGCTCCCGAAATAAATTGTAGATTGTTACGCAAAACGTTGTTTTAATCAACGTCCTATGTTAACTTTCACGGTAAGTTTTTTTTCTCAGCAATTTCTAATATTTCACAAACCCCTGTTACAGGAGAGAATTCAACAAATGCAAAATCAAAAGTCCGCGCTCGGCATGGATGGAAATGTAACGGCGCTTATTGGCTATCTTATCGGCATTGTGGCCCTCGTGCTGGTCTTTATTGAAAAAGAAAATAAGTTCGTCCGATTTCACGCACTTCAGTCCGTGCTTTGGGTCCTCGGAGTAGTGATCGGCGCGGTCGCGGTATTAATCGTTGGCGGCATCATTGGATGGGTTGCCGGACAAGTGATGGGTGCTCTTGCACTAGTGGTTTGGGGAATTACCGGGCTGCTCTACCTTGGCCTGTTCCTCGTGCTTTTTGGCGGACTTATTTACGGCGCGATCAAGTCCTACGGCGGCGAGATGACCAAGCTTCCTTTCGTCGGGAACATGGCCGAAAAATGGGTTTAATTAAGGTTACTTGAATACTCGTGCGAAAACCGTATCCACATTTCGCATATAGTGTTTCAGATCAAAGACGCGGGCAATTTCTTCTTTCGAGAGATTTGATGAAATGTCCGCGTCGTTCGTTACAAGCTCATTGTAATCGCCGCCTTCATCCCAAACCTTCATCGCATTTCGCTGCGTGAAAACGTATGCGTCTTCGCGTGAAACTCCTTTTTGAGTTAAAGCTAGCATCAGCTGTCCGCTGAACACCAAACCACGAGTAAGGTTAAGATTCTTGAGCATGTTCTCCGGATAAACAACAAGCGTATCTAGCAGCGACGTCGCCTTCGCCAAAATATAATCGAGTGTTGCGGACGAATCAGGCAGCACGATCCGCTCGGCGGAAGAATGCGAAATATCGCGTTCATGCCAAAGTGCGACATTCTCAAGCCCAACGATGGAATTAGCCCGCACTGTTCTAGCCATTCCACAAATTCGTTCGGACAAGATCGGATTACGTTTATGCGGCATCGCCGACGAACCCTTTTGCCCGGCCTTAAAAAATTCCTGTGCCTCGCGGAGTTCCGTCCGCTGCCAATGCCTAACTTGCAAAGCGATTTTTTCAAGCGTTGATGCAATTATTGCAAGTGTGCAGAGGTATTCAGCATATCGGTCGCGCTGAATTACCTGGGTCGAAACATCAGCCGCCTTCAGACCCAATTTCGCACAAACACGTTCTTCTACATCGGGTGCAAGGTGAGCGAACGCACCGACAGCTCCGCTTATCTTTCCAACAGAAACAGCATCTTTCGCACGCTGCAACCGATCGCGGTTTCGCTCCATCTCGGAAAACCATAGCGTCCAGACAAGCCCGAAGGATGTTGGCTCCGCGTGAATTCCGTGCGTCCTGCCGATCTGCGGAGTGTCTTTGAACTCGAACGCTCGTCTTTTTAGCACCGGCAACATAACATCGATCTTCGCAAGCAAAATTTCGCAAGATTCCTTTAGCAATAGTGCGTTCGCGGTATCGACAACATCGCTGGACGTCAGGCCATAATGCACAAACCTCGACGAGGGCCCGATGTTTTCCGCCAGATTCGTTGTAAATGCGATCACGTCGTGATCGGTCGTCTTCTCGATCTCACTAATGCGTTCGGGCGTGAATGCTGCCTTAGCTTTGATCTCTTCAACCGCGTCTGCAGGGATCGTGCCGTCTTCTGCGTGCACCTCGCAAACGGCGATCTCGACATCGAGCCATTTCTGAAACTTGTTCTGCTGGGACCAAATGGCGCCCATTTCCGGCAATGTGTAACGTTCGATCATATGGCGAAACTTAAAGATAATCGCAAACCGTTGTCGCTTCAAACGTCTGAATGTTAATCTGGCTTTTAGCAGATAGTTTGGAGCATTTAATGGCGCAAAGAACAAGTGAAATGGGGTCGCGGTCGCATTTGTCGCGACTAATCAAGCTTCAGCCAATAACCGGAGCTGAAGAAGAGATAGCGATCACCCATGAAATAAATCGGCAGAGCGTGGTCAAGGAGATACTTGTCCACGTATTCTTTATGTCGAAATACGGCTTTGTCGATCACAAAATTATGGTAGGCGAAGCCAAAAGCCAATATTTCAGCTCGACCGGCGGCCAACAGGCCGCACACTGCGCGCCCGGTCAGCTTTTTTACATGACGCGAAAGATCCAGGACTATCTCGACGCCGACGATAATCTTCTCGTAACCGTCGATAACCTGTTCGGCCGAACGGACGGCATTGATTCCAAATTCAATATCGCGGATTCGCGTGCCGAAGAGAATGGGCTTCGCGATGCACTATGCGCGGCGGCTGTCCATGTAGCGTCGTCTGCTAAACGCGTGCGCTTCAATCGGGTCGAAGAACTTCATCCGCATTTTGCTACTTCTGTCGGAGTTTACAAATCGTTTGGTTCACAAGCTTTTCGCGTTGCGGCCGCCCGGCAGCGTGCCCTTATGACCCGCCGCGACCCTGTCGATATGGCAAAACGCGAACAGACCATCGCTATCCTGAATACTTATCAGGAATGTCTTTTTACGTCTATGGAAACCATCGAAACTGTGCAGGGATTGTTCGTGGAAGATATTTGGGCGCAATACCGCGAACTTTGAACTTAGACGTCGGCTAGCGCGTTGGACTTACCTAAAGTTTCTGCACCGACCTTTTGTTCATGGTCGCCGAGAATGTCTTCGATATAAACCAACTGAACCAGCACGACGATCACCGCCAAAAGCGGCGTGGCAAGAACAAGCCCTAATCCACCGATCGTCACAGCCAACGCAAGCTGGGCAACTATCGTCAGAGCCGGCGGAAGTTCGACCGTTCGCCTTTCGATATACGGCGTCACCACATTACCTTCGATCACCTGAACGCCAACGTATAAGAGCAGCACATAAAGAGCGCTGACCGGGCTTTCGATAAATGCAAACAAAATTGCCGGGATCGCCGCAAGTATCGGGCCGAAATTCGGGATAAATGAAAGCAGCCCGGCCAACAGCCCAAGCGTAAGCGCCATCGGTACTCCGAGGATCGAAAGGCCGATCCACGTAAGAATGCCGATCACCACCATCGAACCGACCTTCCCGATCAGCCACCAACTCAGCGTATCGCCGATCGTCGCGAAAACTTCCTGTGCCCGAGGCCGTGTCTCTTTTGGAAACAGCTTTGCAAGCCCATCCGAATAAAGCCTCGGCTCGCTGGCGAAATAGATCGCAAGCAAGATAACGATTAGCACATTGCCGATCGCACCGATGGTAGTCGAGAAAAAGTCGCCGACACCGGAAACGAGCGAACCGGTATCGATCTTGGCTATGATCTCCTGCGTATTTGGAAACTGCGAAATTATCGCTTGTCCCCAACTGTACTGGCCAATGAATTGCTCTATTTGCTGTGCTGACTTGGGCAATTCTGTGCGGAGATGTTTCGCTTGTTCGGCTACACTAGGCGCCAGAATGGTGATACTGCCCGCTAGTATCGCTAGTAGTACCACCGAAACCAGAAGCACCGACCACGTGTCGTTTAGCTTTAGATATTTACCGACCGGCGTTGCCAGCCCGCGAAGAAATATTGCAAGCAGAGCCGCTGAAAAAATCAAAAGAATTACGTCGATAGTGAAATAAATCGTCACTGCAAGCAGAGCGATCAACCCAACCAACCCGATCACAATAAGCACGCGATGCGTAAATGAACTGTCCGACTCTGAATGTGGATGCATAGGCTAGATCAAGTTTTTCTGTGCTAACAATTCAGCGTTTAGGATCGTTGAGCCGGCAGCACCTCGAACCGTATTATGGCTCAACGCAACGAAGCGATAATCGAACACATTGTCAGGAAAAATACGGCCAACAGTTATCGACATTCCGTTTCCGTTGTCGCGATCAAGTCGCGGTTGCGGACGCGAAGGCTCGTCGTGGACCTCGATAAATTGCTTTGGCGATGACCGCAGATCAAGAGAAGGAAAGGTCTTCATCGCATCGATCACTTCTTCAAACGTTGCACTCTTCTTTAGATCGACGCGAACCGAAGCCGTGTGCCCGTCGAGCACAGCGACGCGAAAGCACTGTGCAGAGACCGTAAAATCAGCTTTTTCTATCGCACCGTCTCGAAGCGTTCCCAAGATCTTCTGAGCTTCGGTCTCGACCTTCGGCTCTTCGCCGGCGATGTACGGGAGCACGTTGTCGGCGATATCCATCGCAGAAACACCCGGATAACCGGCACCCGAAATTGCTTGGAGCGTCGTAACCGCCACCGCCTCAACACCAAATCTCCGATGCAAAGCGGCCAGCGGTCCCGCAAAACTCGCGACCGCACAATTCGGATTCGTTACGATAAAGCCTTTCCCGAATCCACGTTTTTTCTGTTGCGTCTCGATCAGCCCAAGGTGAGCGGCATTTATTTCAGGGATGAGTAGCGGCACATCTGCATCCATTCGATAGACCGACGAATTGCTGATCACCGGATAACCTGCACGTGCAAAGGCTTCTTCAGTTTCGCGGGCAACGCCCGACGGCAGACTCGAGAAGACGACCTCGCAATCAAGCGGCGGCTCGATCGGCGTCACCACGATGTCGCGAACATTTTCAGGAATCGAACCGTTCAGCTTCCAAGCACACGCCTCGGCATACGTCTTCCCCGTCGAACGATCCGATGCTGCGAGCGCCGTGATCTCAAACTGCGGATGATCCTGCAGCAACTGAACAAAACGCTGCCCGACCGTTCCGGTCGCACCTAAAATTCCTACTCGGTATCTTTTCATAAGTCGGAACCACCTGCGGTAACGGGTGGTTGAGGTTTAGCAATAGAACACAGCGACGCATCGATGAAAGTGGCCATTTTCATCCGCCCGCTACCGTACGCGGCTCTTGCAAAGCCTCCTTCATTCGCCTTACGCCTTCCGCCATTTTCTCTTCGGTATTACAGAACGAGATTCGTAAGAATCCTTTTGCTTCGGGGCCAAACGCGACGCCCGGCACCGTGACTACACGATTTTGTAAACACCTTTCTGCTATTTCCATATCGTCGCCCAAAGAACGAACATCTAGCATTGTATAGAACGCACCTTCCGGCGAAGTAGCTTTGAGGCCAAGCTCTTTTTCGAACAGATCAACAAGGAACTCACCGCGTTTCCGATAGATGTCTCGAAATTCTTCCTTTGCGGCTTCGGCTTCAGGAGTCCAACCTAACAACGAAGCCTTTTGTGTGATGGTCGATGTGCAAACGGTCGTAAATCCGTGCAGCACTTGTATCGCGTTGATCATTTCCGGATCTTTACAAGCCGCCCAGCCCATTCGCCAACCGGTCATTGAAAGTGATTTGGAAAGGCCGCTGACAATTATCGTCCGATCATAAAACTCACTCGCCGAACGCGGCCGCTCGCCAAAATAAAGGTCGCTGTAAATTTCGTCCGAGATCAACCAGATACCCGTTCCTTCCAATGCTTCTGCGATCTGTTTTAGGTCGTCAGGCGTAAGAATCTTGCCCGTTGGATTCGACGGCGAGATGACAACAGCAGCCTTTGTCTTCTCAGTGATCTGAGATCTGAAATTGGAAATATCAAAGCCGAATTCCTTGTCCGCTGGCATCTTGTAATAAACAGGCACGCCCTCAGCGATCCGTGTGCATGCGTCGTATGCGGGAAAACTCGGATCGGGCAGCAAGACCTCGTCGCCTACATCGACCGCGCACATGAACGCATCGGTCATCGCCTCTTGTGAGCCGCAGGTTACAACCACTCCGGTTCGCGGCAGATCGAGATGCGGATACTGCTCCGCGATCTTCTCGCGTAATTCGGGTATGCCTGGATGAGATGTGTAGCCATTCTGCTCGTCCCGCGAAATACGTGCGGCTTCATCACGCAAAAATTGCGGCGTCGGTAGATCCGGTTCGCCTAATCCAAAATTGATCGAATCAGGCAATGCCCGTTCAAAGAACTGACGGATCAGCGTCGGCTGAAGCCCGCGCATTCGCCGCGGCAAAACAAAATCAGGCATGCTCGTTCTCTCTACACCTGCACTCATTCTTTTTCTCTCTGCGCCTCTATGTCTCTTTGTTGAAGTTCTTCGCCTTCTTCCAGATCTTCTTCCGTTTCGTCGCGTAGTTCACCGACCTCGACATTAAATTCACCTTCGGCCGCAGTTATAGGATCGCCGGTTAAAATTCCGCCGATGGCTTCGATCTCGCCGATTATCTTCTGGCCCATTCCGGTGATCCGGTCGGCGATAGGGTGCTCGTGATCAGTTTCTTCTATTGGATCGTTGGTTCCGCTCATGCTTCGATTCTATTCCAATTATCGGAATTGATAAACCGAGCGGTTCAGCCGCGAAACCAACCTTGTGAGTTGTGGCTAAAACGTTCAGTCGTTGCACGTCTGAAGCCTTCGGTAGGAATGTTGCACTGAAAACGGTTGACGGTAAGAAGAGGATGTTCAAATTCCAGCAAGTTAAAGGAATTATCCTCACCGCGTTCGCGGGTCGAGGCGGCAGTTCCCGCTTGAATTATCAGTGCTGAATAGCCGTCATCTAACTTGTATCGTCGAGCTGAATGTCCAATGTGGCTAACGTGAAGATGCCCGGCGAGAAACACATCGGCACCGCTTTGGGCGATCAGCGGCAATGCATCTTTCGCGCGACCGACGATGTCTTTTTCGTCCTCGCCTTCGGGGACGTCGAACGGATGATGCGTGACAATGATCTTCAATAACCGCTCCGGAAGACTTTCCATTTTGCGCCGGATCTCGGCAACCTGTTCCGCGCTGATCCGGCCGCCTTTGATCGTCAACGAACGTGCTGTATTAACGCCCGCCACGGCGATCTCATCGTCAGCGAAGAACGGACTTAGGTCGTCGGTTATGTGCTTTTTGAATTTCGTTAGAGGTTCGGCGAAGCGTTGATAGACGTTATACATGGGCACGTCGTGGTTTCCCGGCACGACGATCTGCGGCATCGGAAGCTGATCGAGCATTTCGCGTGCTGCCGTAAATTCCTTTGTTTTCGCACGCTGCGTCAGATCACCCGAGACGACCAAGAGATCGGGCGCAAGTTCATTTATCGATTCGATCAACCCCTCGACGACCGTCCGATCTTCCTTGCCGAAATGAACGTCTGAAATGTGTACGATCTTTCTCATTGTTCTCCCTCGGCTCGCGGCACTATCACTTTCAGCGCTCCCGGAATCGTTTTGAAGATGAGTGGCGACCGCATTATATCGACCTCTCCATCAAATGCGACGTGCACTCGCTTTCGTCGGGTCTTGATCTCGATCTCGTCGGTCGAAACGATCTCAAAGTCACGCCATTGCTTTAGTCTACCGAACGCGGTCCGAACAAGCATCATTATTACGCCCCAGCGTCCACCTCGATGCAGAAAATACACGCCCAGCTTCCCTTTATCAAGCTCATTACGACGTCCGATGTTGTAAATATCCATGACGTATTCGTTATTGCCCACGAAAACGAACGGCGTTTTTCGCAGAAATTCTCGGTCGTCCATTCGAATGCGAACTTTAAGAAAAGGGGAAAGCTTGAACATTCGAATCGACGCCCAGAGCGCCGACAGCCACTTTCCGCGTCCCAACCGCTGCTGCTTTTCACGCTTGCGAACCATTCGCGGATATAGGCCGATGCTGGAGTTGTTTATAAAAATGCGTCCGTTAACCTCAGCGAGATCGATCGTACGCGTATACGCTTCGGCGATTACGTCGATGGCTTCAGAGAGATCTTGAGGAATTCCCAGATCTTTCGAAAAATTATTCAACGTGCCGAGCGGAAGCACACCGAGCGTTTTACCTGCTTTGAAGACTTCGATCGCGACGCTGCTGATCGTTCCGTCACCGCCGCCCGCGACGATTATCTCCGCATCGCTTTCTGCCGCTTGCCGAGCCAATTTTTCGATATCGACACCGCCACGCGCAACATTTAGATTTGCTTTTATGCCAACCGCAATAAAGTATTCGCGAAGTCTCTGCTCGAAATCGTCGGTAATTGAGCTGCCCGAGCTCGCATTAACGATTACTTCAATACATGGCTCCATAACTCAAAGCTAGCATGGCTTGATGGACATAGCCATCAAGCCATTTTCCTAACTAGCTGTAAATACCGTCGATTACTTTGTCGGCTTTCTAAGGATCGCCGAAAGTTCCTGTAAACGAGCACGATCGCGCACGTCTTTTGTAGAACCTTCAGCCTTCTTCAGCAAACTCACCTGCTTATTCAAGCCTTTCTTTTCGCCTTTATCGATTGCCGCTCGGAGTCCCGAAACCTGGTCGGCAGTTAAGGCCTGCGAACGTTCCAACTGATCTACATAAGCCTTCGCGACCGTTAAGCTACGCGGCCATATGATTCGCTCTTGGTTCTGTACGTTCAATTCGGCGAAACGAACGGCCTTTGCCGCGTCGATCTCGTTCTGCGTTAGGAACCTATTCGGCGCGAGTTCAAGCACGTCGAGGCCGCGTGCGATCTCGGACGAATAGATGTAACCGTTGTACCAATAAGCTGACCATGTACCGCCGCTGATCAGCCGTTTTGAATTGATCGGCCCGCGATCGAAGTAAGCGACCTCGATCGGTTTTGAAGCGTCAGTAAAATCCATTACCGAGATCCCGCCTTGATACCACGACTGCACTTTCAGATCTCTGCCGGGAACGGGTATGAGCGAACCATTATGTGCTACGCAGTTTTCCTGATCAGTCTGTGCCGCGGGCAATTTGTAGTAACTTTCAAACTCGAGTTTGTTGCCGACCCGATTGAAAATGGCGTTAGCTCCCCAAATGTTTGGGTCAGTAGTTCTACACTTCGGCCCGCCGCCGCCGCCCCACTCGTCCGTATAGATCACTTTGCTGCCGTCGTTAGAGAACGATGCCGAATGCCAATAAGCGTAATTTTTATCGTTTACTGCCTCGACGCGTTTCGGATTAACGGGATCCTTTATGTCCAGAAGAATCCCGTTGCCCGCACACGCGCCGGCCGCTAGCCCAAGTTCGGAGTAAACGGTGATATCGTGACACTGGTTGGTTTCTTGCGGACGGCCGTCCGGATTATCGTGCGATCCTCCATCGTCAAGGGCGTTGATCTTCCCGGTCCCATCACCGAAGATCCGCGGAGAATTCACGACCTTAGCGTCCTGAGGCGAGCTCAACGGAACCTTGATGATCTCGATCCGAAACAGCGCAGTATTTGGGTCTTTGTCAGGCGTCGCACCCGAACAACCAGCCAATTCTTCAGCCTGCCGAACGAACGATGTGCCCGAGACATAAATGTAAACGTTATTCTTATCCTTAGGATCTACGACCAGCGTATGCGTGTGCGAGCCGCGGCATGTTTGAACCGCTCCGACTTGCTTCGGCGTTCTAATGTCTGAAATATCGAAGATGCGTACGCCTCGAAAGCGGTCTTTCTGTGCCACAGGCAACGCTCGCTGTCCGTCCGGATTCCGAGGGAAACCTTGATCCCCACAATCGAGACGTCCGTTCGCGCTTTCGACCGACATGAACATCAGATTCTTGTAAACCGAGACATCGCCTTGGCCGCCCGGACAGAGCATCGCCGTTATTAGCTTCGGGTTGGTCGGTTCCGCGATGTCGAATATGCCCATGCCGTGATAATTGCCCTGAAACAAATAGTTGCCCTTGAACGCGAGATCAGTGTTGTCGAATCCGGCGTCGAGAAACTCCTTAAGCAGCGGAAGCTGTTCCTTAGGAAATTTGGAGATGTCCGGTATCCCAAATTGAACAAGTGCCTTTTGCACTTTCGGATCGTCAAAGTCGGATCCTATCTTAAATGTGCCCGGCTTCTTGAAAAGAAATAAATGCTTCATGCCGAAAGCCGCTTCGCCGGCATCGAATAGCCCCGGCGTCAGCTTTGATCTCGGATCTCCGGCATCCGATCCTGTCATTCCCGGCGGAAGAGCAGGTGCGGGTGCCGGTTGCTGCTGTGCAAATGTGGCCGTCGTTAAAAACAAAAAGAGAAGCGAAAACGTTATTAGTGCTCGGTACATTGTTGGATATCAGCTCCTTTGAAATTTCTACCTTAAGTAGTCTTCTAGTTTAGTCGATGTGTCAGTTTTTTCATCGCGGTATTTGACGATAATCGGGCAGTATATCGACAGGCCGTTTTCGTACCCGAAACCTTTTGTGATCGCTCGTGAACCTTGGACGACGACCGCACCTGCGGGTATCTCGAGCGGACGCTCGCCATCGGCTTTGATAACTGTATCGTTGACCAGATCAAAAACCGGCGTCGAACGCGTAAGTATCACGCCGCTTGCCAAAACAGCTCGCTCGCGAACGATCGTTCCTTCATAAACACCCGTGTTTCCGCCGACGAGAACATCGTCTTCGATCACGACCGGAACCGCACCGACGGGCTCTAGCACGCCGCCGATCTGCGCCGCCGCCGATAGATGAACGCGTTTGCCTATCTGTGCGCAGCTTCCAACCAACGCATGCGAATCGACCATCGTTCCTTCATCAACATACGCCCCAACATTAATATAAGCCGGCGGAACAACGACCACTCCCGGAGCAACATAACAGCCGTCTCTTATCGCTGAACCGCCCATCACGATCCGCACACCGTCATCCAAAGACATCGGCCTTAGCGGAAAGGTATCTTTATCGAAATACTGCAAGGTCTCGGTCGGCTGCGACATCTCGACCATCTTGCCCATCCGAAACCCGAGCAAAATACCCTGCTTCACCCAAGCATTCG
>JBBSKW010000031.1:0-25726 GCA_038256005.1 Pyrinomonadales bacterium | reverse complement strand
TTCAACTTTTCCATATTTTTTCCGTCTTTGAATCCATACCTCTCACTAGCTAAACCCTCTGCAACAGAGCGATACGCTTTTGCCGACTGCTACGCGTTAATGGTAGCGGGAGAAATGGAAATGGAAAACCGTGAACAAAACTAAATAGGAACAGCCGATCTCGGCTTGTCGATCTTCGTGATCGTTTCGGCCTGGCTGCTAGTATTCCGCTCCGGGCTTTTTTAGGTTAGGAATTTCAGCTCACGCCGTTCCGCTATAAGGCCCTTTATATCCGCAAGCTTTAGATAAAGCTCAAGTCCTTTCATCATCTCGTCATCAATCGAATAGCTAATATTCTTGGTTAAATATTCGACCATCTGTTCGCGCTCGATCCCGATCTCGGGCCGATAATTCGCGACAATATCTTCAATGTGAGAAAAACCTTCGTCGCGTGCGGCAGCGAAATCGATATCTATTTGATCTTTCCGCGTCATCCACATTGCAAATACAAAACCGAGGCCCGTGTGCTTGTGCCAAAGCTCGGCAAGATCAAAGGACCTGAGATTTGGGGTCTGGGGTTTGGGATTTGAAGACCCGGTCCCTACTGCTTCCGGCTCCGTCATATTCGAGATCGCTAGTGCTGGATCGCCAATAAGTAGTGCAGCATCAGATCCTGCGAGCATCGCATCAATGTCGGGTTTCGCCTCTCGCCATTCGGGTTCGAAGCCGAGGAATTCCCGAAAGATGATCTTCGTTAAAACTACGGACGTTCGGGAAGATACATCGAGTGCGACCGACCGCACATCGCCTAGTTCCTTGCCGTCCGTTACCAGACAGACGCTGCGAACGCGCTTGCGTGCGCCGACGCATACATCCGGTATCAACTGAACGCCGTCTATAAACTGCGACGCGATAACAGGCACGAGAGCCGCATCAACACGATCCTGCATCAATAGTTCCGCCGAACGCGCCGGAGCATTGTCCAAAATTATCTCGACCTTTCCATGCTCCCGGCCATAAAGAAACGACCACACAAGGGGTGCGGTATTCGAATAGCTTGAGGCTGAAATACGCGGAGGGTTCATTTTACGAACTGGAAACTCTAACCGCTGTACACGTCAGCATAGTCCGCATTTTCTCTGAGTTTCTTTAGCGCGAACGAGCAGGTCGCGAAGATCTTAAGGCCTTTCTCGCGTGCATACTTAACCGCTTCGGCAAGCAGTTTATCGCCCACCTTTTGGCCGCGGAGGCTTTCGTCCACTTCGGTGTGATCGATAATAAATCCTGTTTCGCCCGCAGGAACGTAGGTCATTTCAGCAAGCCGTTTGCCGTCTTCGCCCTTGATGAGAAAGGCGCCGCGGCCGGCCTTTTCAATGTGCTTGATATCCATATAGGTAGTTTCACGCAAAGCCGCTAAGTTCGCAAAGGCCTTTGCCCGCGAAAACTGAGTGCATTATCCTTAGTCTATGAAAATCTACGATGTAACGGTCGCGATCAGCGGCGACATGCCGATCTATAAAGGCGACCCTGATGCGGCGGTCGAATCGTTCAAGGCGATCGCCCGAGGCGATTCGGCAAATGTTTCGGCGATTCGCTTCGGCGTTCATTCGGGAACGCACGTTGATGCGCCGAACCATTTTATCGACGGCACGAAACACGTACATGAATTGGACCTCGCTAAGCTGATCGGCCCTTGCCGGGTGATCGATGTCGGGCCCGAGGTTCGCGAGGTCGAACCCGAACACGTCGGCGATATTTCGGGCGTTGAACGCGTCGTATTCAAAACGCGAAACTCGGAATTTTGGAGTACACCGGAAGACGGCTTTCGAAAGGATTTCACCTACCTAACGCTCGCGACTGCTGAACTGCTCATCTCGAACGGCATCAAATTGGTCGGAATTGATTATCTTTCCATCGAACGAAGCGGCGGACCAGGCAAGCCGGTACACATCGCTTTGCTCGAAAACGAGACCGTCATTCTCGAAGGCGTCGATCTCCGCGAAGTGCCGGCTGGCGACTACGAGATAATCTGCATGCCTTTGAAATACACCGGCTCGACCGGCGACGGCGCACCGGCAAGGACTGTCTTGATTGAGAGATGAACGTAAACGATAAGGCGTACAAAGAAAAGGTTTACGAACTCGTTCGGCAGATACCCCCGGGCCGCGTTATGAGCTATGGCCAGATCGCTATTTTTTTAGGTGAAGGCTACACGCCCAGGACTGTTGGCTTTGTAATGCATGCCGCGGATAGCGAAGGCGTTCCGTGGCAGCGTGTTATCAATTCTCAAGGAAAATGTTCTACCGGACGGCTGACGATACCATTGAATTTACAGCAGGAAATGCTCGAACAAGAAGGCGTCGTGTTCAGCCCCAAAGGAAAATGCGATTTGAGCAAATTCGCTTGGTGGCCCGAAGAATTTGGGCCCGAAGAAAAGATTCGGCCGAGCCTGTTAGTTTAGCCTATCGTCCCCACTGCAGCTTGTTTCTCAACACATCAAAATAGTTTCGATTTGGCGGTTGAACGAGGTTAAAGGTCGTGCGACTTTTTCTAATCACCGCACGGTCGCCGGAATGCATCGTGTATCCGATCTGGCCATCGAGCGTTAGCACTACACCTTCGTTCTCGTTCTTTAATTCAAGTTCGATCTCAGCGGTATCGGGCACGACGATTGGCCGGTTGGTCAGGGTAAACGGACAGATCGGGGTTAGCACGACGGCGTTCATCGAAGGGTAAATTATCGGCCCGCCAGCAGAAAGGTTGTAGGCGGTCGAGCCCGTCGGCGTCGAAACGATCAGCCCATCAGCACGGAAGGAATTTACGTACAGGCCGTTGAGCTTTACCTCGATCTCGATAATTCGTGCGAGCGCGGCTTTGTTTATAACTACATCGTTCAGAACGCGGCCTTCGCCCAATTTTTCTTCACCACGCCAATGTTCGGCACGGAGCATCACGCGCCGATCTATTTCGTAATTGCCTTCGAAAATAGCCTCGAGAGCCGAGTACATTTCCTCGATCCGAAAATCGGTTAGATAGCCAAGGCTGCCGTAATTGATGCCGAGCACAAGTGCTTCTGAATCGCCGACCAGCCGTGCGGTCGAGATCATCGTGCCGTCGCCGCCTAACACAACGATCAGATCGGAGCTTTCACACATCTCGGAACTGGCTGACACTTTGGTTTCGTCGATAGCTTCGGAAGGACAATGCGGATCACCTGCTAGTTCAAGGCCTTGAGCCTCAAGCCACTTGCCGAGTTCGCCGGCGGTTTGCAACGCTTCGGCGTGCTTTGGTTTGACCACGAGGCCCACTTTGTTGATCTTTTTAAAATCGGTGATGATCGGCTCCTCGGAAACAGCTTTTGAACCTAAAGTATTTACTAATCAAGCCTTATTTTCAATCATTAGATCCTTGACGTTGGATCGAACGGACTATTGATCGCGGATGGTTCGTTGAATATCACCCATTTTGTTTGGGAATTATTGGCGCTTTTGATAAGATTTAAGCTTGTCTCCTATAATCACGATTTTAGCCGTAAACAAGTAAATACCGATGTTAAAGCTTTTCACCCGTCTTGAGCGGACACGTAATTTCGTTCTTTTGATCTTTGCCGTCGTCATGGTACTCAGTCTTGTGCTGTTCTATGCACCGACGCGCGGCGGCCTTGACGCCAATCTGGCCACCAGCACAGAAACGGCAGCAAAGGTCGGTAGCGAGTATATAACTGTTGGCGAAATAGTCCGGCAAAAACAGCAGTTTAGCCAGTTTATGCAAGGGCGGCCATATCCGGCGAAGACAGCATTGAGCGGTGCCATTAGTGGGCGGATCATCCGCCTTGAAGCGGAACGGCTTGGGCTGACCGCCTCGGACGCCGAGGTTGCGGCAGCGATCCGTGAACAAAATAAACCCGCGGAAGGAAAGCCGTGGGATCAGGCACGTTATGAACAGGGCGTAACCAACCAGTATGGCAGCGTTAACGCCTATGAAGAATCGGTTCGTGACCAGATCAGCGGTGGAAAGCTACAAGCATTTTTGACTTCCGGCGTCACGGTCTCTGAGGAAGAAGTGCTGCAAGATTTCGGCAGGTCGAACACGAAGTTCGACCTGTCGTATGTTGCCTTGACCACTGCTGAGCTTGCCAAATCGATCGTGCCAAATGACGCCGAGCTTCGTGATTATTTCGAGAAGAACAAATCGGCCTACTACATAAATTCGCCGCAGAAAAAGATTCGATACGTATTTATTAATACGGCGAAAATTGGCGAAAAGCTACCTATTTCCGATGCCGATCTCCAAGCTGAATATGACAAGCTTCCGCCCGAAAGAAAGAAAGCGGGCGTGCTCGGCCAAGAGATCGTTCTTCGTGTTGCAAAGCCGGAATTTGATGGGCAAGTACTCGCTAAAGCGACTGAACTGGTCGCCCGCCTGAAACAGGGCAGCGATACTGCAACTAAAGAAGCTTTCGCTGAATTAGCGAAAGGCCAATCTGAGAATCCGGTGAGTGCCGCCAAGGGGGGCGACCTGCCTGGAATGGTACGTGAAAATCTTAACAGCAAAGAAGATCCGTATCAGCGGCTGATCACAATGGAGCCCGGTGAGATCACTGATCCGATCAGCTATCAAGGGCGTTATTTTATTCTTCGGCGCGGTGAAGATGTGCCCAAACCGTTTGAAGACGCCAAGAAGGAGATCGAGGTCAGTACGCGTAATCGCCGCGCGTACGAAGCGGCCGCGGCTCTTGCAGAACGTGCGACGCAAGCATTGAAAGCTAACAAGGACGTTCAAAAAACCGCCGCCGACTTTGCAACCGAAGCAAATAACACCGTAGCTGAAATGGTTCGCGAAACAGGCTATGTGAAACCCGGCGATACGGTCGACAAGATCGGTGTTTCGCCGCAGTTTGAAGAGGGCATAGTTGGACTTGAGAATGCTAATGACGTTGGTGACAAGATCCCGGTACCCGACGGCTTTGCGATTCCAATGCTGATTGACAAGAAAGGGCCCCGCGATGCCGAATTTGACGACGTCAGAGCCCAGTTAGTAGAAGTTGTGAAGTTGGAACAGGCACGAGCCCGCGTTGAACAGATCGCGAATCAGATCGCCGCAGGTGCCGCGAACGCTGGAGCGCTCTCTTCCGCCGCGACCGGACAGAATTTCAAGGCGCTCGAATCCAAAGGTTTTACGATCGGATCACCGTTGGGCGAAGGTCCGGCGGCTACTACGAATAAGGAGCTAGAAGATGCAATTTATGCATTAAAGGCCGGCGAAGTAACTAAGACTCCGATCAAGATCGGTGAGAATTATTATATCGTTGGCGCCCTGTCAAGGACCGAGCCGAACATGGATGAATTCGCTACGCAGCGAACGAGTCTGATGGAGCAAAAGCTAAGTACAAAACGTAACGAGATCTTTTCGGAATATCTGGCTTCAACTCGGCAGCGGTTGGAATCATCGGGACAGATCGTGATCTACAACGAAATGCTCGAAAAAATAGATGCTGCTGATGCACCCGTGGCTCCGGCAGGTCTTCCGCAAGGATTTCCGGGTCTACCGCCGCAATAGGGATTTTTACTCATCGGAGACGAGCGGCAACGGTTTACCTACCGGCTGCCGCTTTTCCTTTATATGTGATCTGGTCGATCAGCGATCGTTAGGTCATCCTATTATTCATCGATACTCCGGTTCCCGCTCCTTAGCCCTTCAATATGATCAAAGTTCTGCAGTCGCCGGCACGGTTACGCGACCACATTCGTCCATAAGGTGACGGCTAGAACAAGAAAGAAGGGGCAAATTCATCTCGAATTTGCCCCTTTTAAGTTTTGCCTTGTTTGCTGCTCTTGTTATCAGGCTTTCCCAATAGCCTTTAGATAACGATTCAATTCTTCACGTACTTTCGGGAACAAGAAGAGTAAACCGATCATATTGGGGAACACCATTGCAAGGATCATTGCGTCCGAAAACGCCAACACCGATCCCAGCGAAGCAGCAGCACCGATAACAACAAAGATGCAGAAAAGGACCTTGAACGAAATATCAGCAGCAAATGAGCGGCCAAAAAGGTATTTCCACGATTGAAGTCCGTAGTATGACCACGAGATCATTGTTGAAAAAGCAAAAAGAACGATCGCCACGGTTAGAACCGCATTAAATCCCGGAAGTACATCATTGTAAGCACGAGCAGTAAGGTCAACGCCGTTTACCGCCTGGCCGTCGATCATTACGTTGCGTGCACCGGTGGCATCGACAATGCCGCCGTACTGGAAGAAATCGCCCTGCATGTTAAACAGGACAATGACGACCGCCGTCATGGTACAAATCACGACAGTATCGATGAACGGCTCAAGCAAGGCGACCAGACCTTCGCTAGCGGGATATTTGGTTCTTACGGCGGAGTGGGCGATGGCCGCCGACCCGGCACCGGCTTCGTTAGAGAAGGCGGCACGACGGAAGCCTTGGATGATGACACCCGCGACGCCGCCGACGCCTGCTTCGGGTGTGAAAGCACCAGAAATGATCATGCTGATGGCGGCGGGAACCTCTGTGAAGTGGAAGAGGATAATTACCAGTGACGCGATGATGTAAATTACTGCCATTAAAGGCACTAGCTTTTCAGTAACTTTCGCGATCCGCTTAATGCCGCCAATAATTACGATCGCAACAAGGATCGCCATGATCACGCCAATTATGGTGCGGGCTCCACCGCTCTGACCGATGTCAAACATCGTCGTGAGCTGAGTGGTTGCCTGATTAGCCTGAAATGCATTGCCGCCGCCGAAGGAGCCGCCGACGCAGAAAACAGCGAAGACCACGGCAAGCACTTTGCCGAGCGGTCCCATCTTAAGATCTGCAAATCCGCGGGAAAGGTAATACATCGGGCCGCCGTGAACGGTTCCGTCCTTGTCAACATCGCGGTACTTCACGCCGAGAGTACATTCGACGAATTTTGAACTCATCCCTAGCAGCCCTGCAACTATCATCCAGAATGTGGCACCGGGTCCGCCAATACCAATTGCGATAGCGACACCGGCAATGTTCCCTAGGCCAACGGTTCCGGAAACTGCGGTCGCAAGTGCCTGAAAATGGCTAACCTCACCGTGATGGCCCTCATCTTTGATCGTGTCCGGAATGTCGCCATCGACAATATTGATCTCTGCTTTTTCTACGTGCAGATCTTTATGGTCCGGATCACCAGCCATTTCGATATCGTCAAACTTACCGCGAACAACCTGAATAGCAAGGGGGAACCTGCGAATATTAATAAACCCGAAAATGAGCGTAAAAAATGTTGCGCCAATGATCAGCAAATAGAGAACGATCGGTAGATTAAACGGTTCCGGGAGCGGAGCCAGGTAAAAGACGATCGCTTCCCAACCATCTGCATAAGGTTTGAACGCTGCATCAATACGTTCGTCTATGCCTCTTTCCTGTGCGAACGATAAGATCGGCAGAACAAGGACAGCAAAAGCCGAGAATAGGTATCTGGAGACTTTGTGATTCATTTTCACCTCAAAGAAAAGATTCGGATTTTAATTTCGTTTTGGGCCTTTCGGCTCCGGGAACTGGAAATTCCTTGCGTTGGAGATACGTCGCAAAGCGTGTAAATGTTTACAGACGTGCATTATACCCGATTCGGATAGCTTGTCTAACAGGTATCGGCTAAAATTCTGGCTAGGCTCGGAACAGCGTATGGATGAAAGAAAAAACAGGTTTGGCGATATGCCTTCGGACGAGTTTCGGAAACACGGTTACGCTATCGTGGACAAGATCGCCGAATATTTCGAGAACATAGACGAGCTTCCGGTGCTTTCACAGATTCAACCGGATTGGCTGAAAGGCAGCCTTCCGACGTCGGCACCCGAAATCGGTGAAGACTTCACGAGTGTTCTGAGTGATGTTGATCGGCTAATACTTCCCGCCGTTACGCATTGGAATCACCCGAATTTTCACGGGCTTTTTTCAACATCAACGTCATCGGTCGGCGTTTTCGGTGAGATGTTCGCGGCCGCTTTCGATCAAAAGGCTATGCTCTGGCGGACTTCGCCCGCTTCGACCGAACTTGAAGATGTTGTGCTCGATTGGCTGCGGCAGATGATGGGTTTGCCCGACCACTTTGAAGGGATAATCTATGACACGGCTTCGGTTTCGACAATGCATGCTATTGCTGCGGCTCGCGAACGTGCCGGTTTGAACATCCGCGAACTTGGGCTTAGCGGCCGCGACGACCTTCCGCTATTGCGTGTTTATTGTTCGGAACACGTTCATTCGTCAATAGACAAGGCATGTATCACGCTCGGCCTTGGGACACGTTCGGTCCGCAAGATCGAGTGCAACGAACGATTTGAGATGCTGCCAGACGCGTTGGCTGAGGCGATCGACGACGACATCGAAGCCGGCTATCTGCCCCTCTGCGTTATTCCGACGATAGGTACAACATCAAGCTCAAGCATTGATCCGGTCGATGCGATCGCTGATATCTGCGAAAAACACGGTATCTGGCTTCACGTAGATGCAGCATATGCCGGCTCGGCGGCTATCGTGCCCGAAATACAGCCGCGGTTCAAAGGCTGGGAAAGAGCCGATTCGATCGTTACGAATCCGCATAAATGGCTGTTTACGCCGTTTGATCTCTCGGTCCTCTATTGCCGCGATATAAGCGTAATGAAGCAAGCTTTTACGCTCACGCCTGAGTATCTAAAACCAGTGACGAAAGCACCGTAAAGAACGGAATGGACTATGGAATACAACTGGGCAGGCGGTTTCGTGCCTTAAAACTGTGGTTCGTTATTCGGTATTTCGGCCGCGAAGGTTTGATCGAACGCATTCGCGAGCATTGCCGTCTTGCAAGGCTATTTGCCGCCTGGGTCGAAGCGTCGCCCGATTTCGAAATGCTCGCACCGGTGCCGTTTGCGCTGGTCTGTTTCAGGGCGTGTCCTTCGAGTCTCGGTGATCTCGATGCCGTGAACGAGCTAATAATGAACGAGATCAATACCTCAGGCGAGGCCTATCTGTCGCATACTAAACTCAATGGCAAGTTCACTTTACGGCTTTCGGTCGGCAGCGTTCGTGTCGAAGAAAGACACTTGGAAAAAGTGTGGCGATTACTGAATGAGCATTTAATTTCCGCAAAATAGTTGTTGAAATTCGTTCGGAATAATATGAAAAATGCATTTTCAGCCCTTGTAGCTTTTACATTTTTAATTGTTTTGACGTCGAGCGCGATTGCGCAGCATTGCCCGTTCGATGGCGGACACATGATCGTTGTTCAGCTTACAGACGCCGATGACAAACCGTTATTTGGCTCAGCAGCGGACCTAACTTTGCAAGAAATTGATAACGCAGAGTCCGAGTCGTGCACGTTTACAAAAGGCCTGTTGTCCCGATATTTTCTGCCTCCTGTCGATGCATTTATGCAGCGCTATGCTCGTCACGGCTCCGAGAATTTCAGGACCTATTGCGAAGACTGTGCGTTCAACGCCGACGGTTTTTATGCGGCCATCGTCGGCCAAAGCGAACGCTCGTGCATGATCAAAAAAGACGAAGACACCGACTATCGATATCTAACGCGAAAGTTCGAGGTTCGCTACAAGCGGGCTCAGATCGAACAGGCGGTCGCTGTCCCTGCCGATAAGATCTTCAGCATGTGTACCGGAAACGGAAAATGGTCACGGTTTGAGCCTATCAAGCTTCGGCTTGCTCCAAAAACAAGTTCATCGGAATAAAGTCACAAAACGCGTTGCTGAGCGTTATTTTTCGTTCCCAGCACCGCGTTTTTCGCTTCCAGCCCCGCGTTTTTTAAATGCCAGCAACGCGTTATTTTCCCGTTTTTTCAATGCCCGAAATGTCCGCGATCCAATCAATCCCGCAATACCTGGGATCCCTGACCATCCTCACAATTCCCTCGTCGCCCGCCGATTATTTGGTTTCGCTCTTACCGGTGGCGTCCATCTCTTCCCATATTTTATGACCGCGTGTTTCGCGCAAGAAGATCGCGCCTACTACGAACGTTATTCCGGCTATGATCATTGGATAGAAAAGCCCTGCGTATATGTTGCCGGTCTGGGCTATTAGCGATACGCCTATTAAGGGCAACAGGCCGCCGAATACTCCATTCCCAATGTGATAGGGCAATGACAGCGCCGTGTAGCGTATCTTTGCCGGAAACGCTTCGACCAGATAGGCGGCGATCGGACCATAGACCATCGTTACCCAAAACACCTGAATAAAGACAAGCCCGATAAGTTTCCAAGCTGCGGATTGCGATAATAAGTCGGCAAGTGACGTGTACGGCAAAACTTTTTCGGCAATTACTAGCGCGCCTTCGGCATTCATCGTTTGCGGCGTAAGTTTAGTCGCACCGGTGATAGGGTCTTTTTGCGAACTGGCGGTAACTACATTTGATCCGGCCGCAGATTGCATTGCGCTGTATATCGGAATATACGTCATCGTCGCGAGCAAACAACCGCCAAGAATTATCCATTTGCGTCCGATGCGATCGCTTAGGGCGCCAAAGAATACGAAGAACGGCATCGCCAAAAGTAGTGCTGTCGCAACGATGTAGTTCGACGAAGTCTGGTTTACGTTGAGAATTGACTGAAGATAGAAGAGTGCGAAAAACTGTCCGGCGTACCATACGACGCCTTGTCCGGCGGTCGCCCCAAACAGCGAGATCAGAACGATCTTCAGATTCTTCCATTTTGTAAACGCCTCAACTAGCGGATTCGCCGAGGTCATTCCCGAGGATTTCACGTGCTGAAAGATCGGCGATTCTTCCATTCTAAGGCGAATGTAAAGCGAAATGATAATCAAAAAGATCGACAGCAAGAACGGAATTCGCCAACCGGCGATGCCCGTCGCACGTCCTGCAAATTGGTCCGCCGACATCGTGTTCTGGACGATCAGAATTACTGCGAGCGACATAAAAAGCCCGAGCGTGGCTGTGATCTGAATGAACGATGTATAAAAACCGCGTTTGTTGTCGGGCACGTGTTCGGCGACGTATACAGCCGCACCGCCGTATTCGCCGCCGAGCGCTAAGCCCTGCAGCACGCGAAGCAAAAGCAGAATTATCGGTGCGGCCCAGCCGATAGTTTCAAATGTTGGCAGGAAACCGAGAACGGCGGTCGCTCCGCCCATGATCAAAAGCGTGACCAAAAAAGCATATTTACGGCCTACGATATCGCCTATGCGTCCAAAGAACAACGCTCCGAAAGGCCGAACCAAAAACCCGACGGCGAACGTTGCCAGATACATTATGTAAGCGAACGTGTCGTTGCCGGGCGGATAAAAGAGCGGAGCAATGACCGCCGTAAGACTTCCAAAAATATAAAAGTCGTACCATTCGATCACGGTTCCGAGCGACGATGCGCCGATCACCTGCCAGATCTTTGCTTTGGAAACGCGGTCGTTGTAAAACGCCCCGAGGTCTTGCGTGGTATCTGTCATTTTTGATTTCGTTGGCCGTTTTAAATAAAGTTGCACGTATTAGACCAATTTCGGCTTAGGATTTCAAAGTATACGTGTGTTAGAGCTTGTGTTACTTCCGCGCAAGGGCTTTGTGATATTGTCAGAGTTAATGCAATTTGTGAAAGAAACCGTGATCAAAGCCTCGCCCGAACGCGTGTTCGCGTTTCACGAACTACCCGATGCTTTCGATCGGCTGGTGCCGCCATGGGAAACCGCTACGGTAGTTCAAAAAGCCGATATTTCGGTGCTTGGTTCGCGGGCGATAATCGAACAAAAGATATTTGGGATCGTGCCTTCGCGTTGGGTTGCCGAGCACACCGCCTACGACCCGCCGCGAATGTTTGAAGATGTGCTAGTATCCGGCCCTTTTTCAAGCTGGCGGCATAAGCATATCGTCTCGCCACACGAAGACGGCGCAATTCTCCGCGACGAGATAGAATTTGAACCGCCGATGTCGTTTATCGGTGACCTTGCCGCACCGATCTTTATAGTTCCTAGGATCGAAAAGATGTTCGAATATCGGCACAAAGTGACGAAGGAATGGTGCGAGGAAAAAGTCGAGGAGGTCTAGGAGGTCTTGGAAGTCGACTCAAGCCCACTTTCCGGACTTCCTAGACTTCAAGTTTATGCTAACCCATATTGTTTGCTGGAAATACAAACCGGAAACTACCGCCGAGCAGCGGGCTGGGCACGTTTCAAAGCTCAAGGCGTTGCCAGCGGTTATACCGGACGTTGTCAGTTTCGATGTCGGTTCTGATGTTTTGCATCTTGACCGATCGTTCGATACAGGCCTTGTGGCGGTCTATGCTGATCTGGCGGCGCTTGAGGCATATACGGTGCATCCCGAACATCAAAAAGTGGCCGCGCTTGGCAAAGAGATCGCTGAACGGGTAGTTTCTGTTGATTTCCTTACGTAAGCCGCGCCGAAAGCAAACGATTTCTCGGGCGCTTACATCCTAATGTCGCACTTTACGCGAATATACAATTGTATGAAGAAAGGATTCTTTACCGGGCTTGGGTTGGCAATAATAGCGATATTTGGAGCGACAGACGCATTGGCGCAGCAGACCCGCCGCACGCCGTTTGACGTAACGAACTATAAGATCGACGTTGAATTAAGTCCTGTCGATAACAAATTGACGGCAACTTCGGATGTGACATTCACTCCGCTCGAAGACGCGCGTTCGGTCGCATTTGAGTTGAACGGTTCGCTAAAGGTTGATTCGATAACCCGTGTAGCGGTTGGTTCACCTTTGCCGACACCTACCGGGCGAACTCAGCCGCGAGCGACGGCAACCGCGTCAGCCGGCCAGCCGCAGATAACGTTCGTTCAAGATCAGGTTGGCGTTTCCGACATCGGTCCAAATGTTCGCATCGATCTAGGTGAGAACGTTACTAAGGGAACGCCTCTGACGCTTCGTTTCAAATATAGCGGTGTTATGAATACACCGGCAGGCGGTCCGCTTTTGAACAAGCGTTTGGCATTCGTCGGTGCGGCGGAAGGCTATCTGATGTATGCGGCACGCTGGTTTCCGTTTCATGATTACGCAGCTGATCTCGCAACCGCAGACATTTCCGTTGCGATCCCCGCAGGTCTCCAGGTCGTAGGTCCAAGCGATGTTCCCGTAACGCTGACGGGCGGAAAGTATCGGTTTGTTAACTCAAAACCGGGCCTTGTGGGGAACTTGGCTTACGGTAGATTTTTGAACCGCGAGCTGAAGTTCGGTGAATACAACATCTCATTCAACACGCGGCCCGGCAGCGATGCACTTGTTCAGAATTACGCTGAAACGCTTGGTAACGCGCTCGAGTTTTACACCAAGTCGTTCGGCCGGCCCGATATGGGAAACCGATTCGTAGTAGCACAGATCGATGATGAAAGCTTAGATTTTTATACGGCACCGGGAATGTTGTTCATTTCATCGCGGCAGTTCGAACAGGTTCGCGGCGTAACTGAAGAAAGACTGCAAAGGGAGGCCGCGTTTCAGTGGTGGGGACAGACTGTCGGGCTCAAGGCATTTGACGATGCGTGGTTGTCGCAGGGCTTGGCGGAGTATTCGGCATTCGCTCTTCGCGAAAGCAAGCTTACGGGACCGCGACTCGACGATCTTCGGCGCGAACTGCTTGAGAAGTCGTTGACGTTCGAACAGACGGCATCGTTGCTCCGTACGCCCGCGAATTTGGATGATCAATCGACCGCTTATCAATACATTATGTACTCGAAGGGCGCTTTGGTTTTCAAATTGCTTCGCGAAACTTTGGGTAAGCCAAAGTTCGATGAACTGCTTCGAACCCATTTGAACGAGAACCGCGGTAAAACAGCTTCGATCGACGGGTTTGAGAAACTTACATCGCGTTTATCCGGCGAGAATATGCGCTACTTCTTCGCTCGCTGGGTCGAGAGTACGGGCGTGCCAGAATTTACAGCTGATTATTTGATCATCAGAACACGCGGCGGAAAGTTTTTAGCCCGCGGTATCGTCAAGCAAAACTACGATAATTTACGACTTCCAGTTGATGTCCAGCTTCGTTCAGAAGGTGAAGGCGGAACCAAGACTGTAACGCTTCAGATGGACGAATCAAGTGCCGACTTCAATATCGAATCAGACGGAAAGCCGCTTGATGTCGTGATCGATCCGGGATACAAATTGCTGCGTATTTCGCCCGATCTTCGCGTATCCGCAATTGCCCGCCGCGGGATCGAACAGTTGAAGGAAGGGAATTATGCCGACGCACAAACACAGTTCGAAGAAGCTCTAAAGCTCGATCGTTCCAACGCTTGGATCTATTATCACCTTGGGCTTTTATTCCTTGAGCAAAGGAACTACGATCTGGCGATAGATAATTTCAAGGCGGCCCGCGATATCGGAAGTCAGGGCTCCGCACGGCCGGCATGGCTCTATGTTTGGGCTGAGATCAAGATGGGCAATGCCTACGATGCCAAGGGTGACCGTACCCGAGCGACCGCTGCGTATTCACGAGCCGAAAAGGTTGGCGATGATTATGACGGGGCACAGGAGACCATTAAGAAGTTTCAAGCTACGCCGTACGATCCGCGTGACCCGAAAACTACCGCCGTTAGATGAGCTGTTTTGGGAATCGAAGATGATCGGGCGAGTTCAAACGAGCTCGCCCTTTTTCCTTTATCGAATCAGCGTAGCAGCGGCTTCTTCGCCGGTGTTAATAGCTCCTTCCATAAAGCCTTGCCAATCGGCGATGTGCTCGCCGGCAAATAGAACTTTGCCGTGCGGACGGGCCAGGATGGGGCGAATGCCGAACCATTGACCGGGTCTGTAAAGAGCGTATGCGCCTTGCGTAAATTCGTCGCGCTGCCAGGCATAGGATGCGATGCCGCGGGCGAGATTCGGGGCGGCCCAGCTAAAATCGATCAGGTCGCGGGTGATAACTGTGCGACGACGCATATCATCTTGCGAGGCAAGCACGTCGGCCTTTTCACCGATCGCGTACGCAGTCAGGATCCCTTGCTTGCCTGGCTGATTCTGTGTTGAGTGAAAGTAATAATGCGAAGTTGTGTCTGAGACCATTGAAAAGTTTTCGTCTTTCCAGAAACGTTCGTCGTAGAGCACTGAATTCTTTATGATCCGAGCGTATGTAAGTTTTTCTGCAGCATCCGCTTGTTCAGCCGGGAGCGGAGGATTGAATTTTATCTTTCTCAAGCTCGCGACAGGAGCCGTGCAGATGCAGGCGTCCGCTATGAAGGTCTCGTCGCCCGCTTTCACCGTTACAATACCTGCACGCTGGTTGACCTCGGTGACTTTAATTCCGGTTCGGATATTTTTGACGCCGATACGTTTGACGAGTTCATTGACCAGCCGCGAATTCCCGCCGGTCATCTTGTAGTCCATCTGATTCTGCGTCTTTCCCTTTACCTCTTTCTCTTCATTCGCCGCATATTCGGCAAGAGCTCCGAATGCTGAAACGTGCCGGATCGATTCGCCGAAATCGGTGCTATCGGCGAGGTCGCGAAGTATCAGATCGTCGTTCGAAAAGCCGATGTCCGAAAGATGCGTCCACCAATCTTTTCGGTCGAGCCTGCGTTGCTGGGCCGGTGTGAGCTTTCCAAAGCCATCGAGCATTTTTTGGAATTCGGTATTCGCCTGTGCTGAAAAGTTCCATTCACCTGGCCGTGAAACCTTGCCGTTTTGCATCAGATGATCTTCGAACTGATGTCTTTGAAGCGGGATATTAAAGTCGCTGCAAAAGGCCTTGATCCGCTCGTGGCTTTCGCCAACCCATTCTGCACCGAGCTCGCAGATAAGCCCGCTGCTTTCAGGCATCGTGTGCGAGAAAACGCGTCCGCCGGTCCGTTTTCGAGCTTCTATAATCGTTACGTTCCAGCCCGCATTCTTCAGCTTAAATGCAGCCGAAAGTCCGGCAAGTCCCGAGCCGATTATCACGCACGTCTTCGCACGCCGGGCCTGGCCGATAACACTCTGTGAGCCAATGGCAACACCCGCAGTCGCGGCTCCGATGATCTTAAGAAACTCTCTTCTGTTGGTCATTGTTTCGGAGTTCCACCTTCAAATGTCGTTCTTAATTTATGAGCTTATACCGTCGAATATCAGGCGGAGCGGCGAGCAGATCACCGAGCTTTTCACGCGCGGCGACCAGGTGTTCCGATTCAAGATGAAAATCGAGCGATTCGTCGTCTTCCCATTCTTCAATAAATGTGAAATCGGTCGGGTCGGTCGTGTTCTGATGAAGCTCGTATTTAACGCAGCCTTCCTCAGCACACGTGGGCTTGATCAAGCCGAGCAAGACCTCTCGGGCTTGGTCGATAGTATCGGGTTTTGATATCAAATGTGCGACTACGCGAATATTTGTCATTAGATTATTGTCGTTACGATCTCGCGAATCGAGCGTTGGAGTTCGCGGTCGTCGGTTATTGGGGAACAAATAGCAACCTCGGCGGCGTCGATCGGTGCGATGCCTTTGGCGATCATTTGTGCGGCGTAGATCAGCAGCCGCGTGGATACGCCTTCTTCTAAACCGTGGCCGCGAAGGTTGCGCACCTTTTGCCCGATGGCTACGAGATCTGCTGCCATTGATTCGTCGATGCCGCCTTCTTTAGCGACGATCTGAGTCTCGGCTTCAGCGTCCGGATAATCAAATTCCATCGCGACGAACCGCTGTCGAGTCGATTGTTTTAGGTCTTTTAGGATCGATTGGTAACCCGGATTGTATGAAACAACGAGCATAAATTCCGGCGATGCTTCGATCACCGTTCCGCGTTTTTCGATCGGTAATCGGCGGCGGTCGTCGGTCAGAGGATGGATAATAACAACGGTGTCTTTCCGTGCTTCGACGACTTCGTCCAAATAGCAGATCGCCCCGGTGCGAACCGCGGTTGTCAGCGGGCCATCGTGCCACACGGTCTCTTCGCCTTCAAGCAAGAAGCGACCGACAAGATCGGTCGATGAAAGGTCTTCGTGGCAGGCGACGGTTATCAGCGGCCGGTTCAGCCGATGAGCCATGTATTCGACAAACCTCGTCTTACCACAGCCGGTCGGGCCTTTCAGCATCGCCGGAAGCTTCGCCGCGTATGCCGCTTCAAAAAGTTCTACTTCTTTACCGATGGGAAGGTAATACGGCTCGTCCGTGACCTTGTATTTCTCAACCGCTAGTTCCATGACCTAATTATAAGAAATTCTGCCAAGAATGCAGAAGCCGGCCTAGGATTTGAAACGTTTCCAGTCGCCCCATATCGCGAATGTAGCGCCTGCGGTTTGAAGATTAACGAACAGGATCTTGCCGTCAGCCGAAAAGACAGAACCGGCGAACTCGCTTCTTGGTGAAGCGGTGCTCACGTTGCGGGCAAAGTCTGCCATCTTGCCATTCGGCGCGAGTATCCGCACAAAATTCTTCGATTCCATGTTCGGATAATCACCGTCTTCACAGACAAAGAGGAGATCACTCTTCGGTTTGAAACAGATATTGTCGGGCATGAAAAGAACCTCTTTTGAAGGTGATTCAAAGACCAGCTTCAGGTTTCCGGTATCTTTTGTTTTCGGCTCGTACATCCATATCTGCCCGCCTTTGCTGTCGCCGCCGCTGGTTGCCGTGAAATAAACTCGACCGCCTTCACCCATACAACAGCCCTCAAGCCGCGAGAATGCCGCACTGCCCTTAGTTTTGCCCTGTTTGAAAACGGCGAGCGGATCGACATCGGCCTCTGCGGGATCGGGGTTGTCTATTGTCACCCATTTGGCGGCAAAACTCGCACCTTGCGTTTGTCCGGTTCGCGTGTCGAACTCCGGCTTGCCGTCAACTGCGAGCATCTGCAACGTACCGCCTTCGGCAAGACGTTTATTTCGTTTTGGAATAAATCTGTAAAAGCCCGCGGTTCCGATATCTTCGGTTTGATAGACGATCCCGGTCTTCTTATCAACCGCGATCGCCTCGTGAACAAAGCGGCCCATTGCCTTCAAAGGAACAGGTGTAACGGCACTATTTGCAGATGCAGGAACTTCGAAATTGTATCCGTGTGGCTTTGCAAAACCGCCCGTTTTGCGGCCGCTAGAACTTGTCCTAACGGTCGGCCCGAGCGTTGTTTCTTCGCATGAGATCCAGCTTCCCCACGGCGTTGGCCCGCCGGAGCAATTGATCAGCGTTCCGGAAAGGCTAACAAAATCTCGAACCAAAGTTTTCGTTTTTGGGTCGATCACAAGAGTCGTTGTTCCGCCGCCACACGCATCGTCATAATGATTTCCGCTGCCAATTCCGGAATTCGGGACCGGTACGCTGCTGCCTGAAACTTCGTGGTTGCGCACGATGCGGAGTTCGCGCCCGACCTTGAACGTCCACTGTCCGTCGTGAGCGCCGGGTGTTGGACGCTTATCCGACATTTCGGTTCCGCGTTTGCCAATGACGTTATATTCAAAACCTTTTGGAAGCGAGAGGAAAACTTCACCGGTATTCTTTGTAGCGGTCGGAACCAGTTCGCCAAACCCTTCGGATCGTAAAGCAGTAAAATTGCCGTTGTGCGCAAACGCCGCAGATCGTTCGCCGAGACTGTTGCAGGCCAAAGCCAATGCGCCCGCTGCTAACGACAAATTTGAAATAAATGATCGTCTATCCATCACCCTCTAAGCTTACAATCTTATTCGTCCTCAATTCAATTTCTGGATTTCGATGTAATAGCGTTGTAACTTTTCAGATATGAAAGCGATCGTTCCGGTAGAGACGGCCGACCAGATCGAAACGACCCGCCAGTTGTTTCGCGAGTTTGAAAAATGGCTCGGCATGGACTTGTGTTTTCAGAGTTTTGAAGAGAAATGCGAGACCTTCCGGGAAGTATGCCCCGCCCGAAGGACGGCTCTACCCTGCCAATATTGAGAATGATGCGGTTGGATGTATTGCTTTGCGAAAGATCGGCGACGGGATCTGCGAGATGAAACGGCTCTACCTAAATGATTCAGCACGTGGGCAAGGATTAGGAAATAGGCTTATCGAAAAGATTATTTCTGACGCTCGGTCGATAGGCTATTTCAAAATGCGGCTAAAATGGAAAAGCCGTCGGCCTGTACGAGACCCACGGCTTCCGCCCTATCGAACCTTATTACGACAACCCTCACGACGGCGTCTTATACATGGAGCTTGAACTTTAGGTCGCCGCTTCTTACTTGCCTCGAAATGCGAGAATTCCGCCGATGAATGCGGCGATCGCTCCGATAAGCCGAATCGGGATCAGGACCCAGTCCATCGCGTAGGTTTCGCTTGGCCTTTGCGGCGGATCGGCCAGCGAATAAAGAAACCAGGCGAACATCATCAGGCCAAGCAGTATAAGCAGCATTCCTTTAACAAATCGGTTCATATTTCTTATCTCGACATTTTAGATGCCCTGACCATAGCCTCCGCTGTAAGCGTTTGGCGGTGGTGGCGTATTGTAAGTTGTCGGTGCGTTGAGCGAAGGAAAAACTTGCCGATATGCAAAGGCTTGGGCCGCATAAATTATCGGGATAACAAAGAAGACACCGAAACAGATCGCGAGTACTCCGACAAACGCGATCAGACCGCCAAGAAACGCCAGGAAAATCAGGCCACCGAAATTGCCCCAGCCAGCCTTCGCGCTCAATTTCATCGCGTCGATCGCATTAATATCGTGTTCCATGACTAACGGCAAGGCGAACGCGAACGTAATATACCAAGCTATCGCAATGACGAAATACGCAACAATTACCAGCAGGTAAACGACTAACAATCCGCCCGCGATGGCGAGCTCGGTACCACCCGAACTTTGATAAAATTCTCCACTACCGATTCCTTGCGATCCCAGGATCTGCGTCGCGACGCGCGTAAGATCAAGAACATATTGCAGGATCGTAAAAATGATCGATGGCACAGCCTGAACAAACCCGACGATCATCACCGGAACGAACTTCTCATAGCCCTTGAACATCATTCCGAAATCGATCGGTTCGCCGCGCATGTCCCGCAACACGACGAAGTAGATCCCGGCGATCAACGGGGCATTTACCAGACCGATCAGCAGAATATTCAAACAAGGAATGCAGGAAAGGATGATCATCGTCAGCGTTGCGACGAGACAGATCCCGAAATACAGTCCGTAATTTACCTTGACCAGGTTCCAGGCGTTTGAGATACAGCCGGGAGCATCAATTGAGCCTTTGTAGAATTGGATATTTGTCATGCAGTGTTTTTGCGTACCGGAATTAAGACCCAGAAATCATAACTGAAAACGGGAGATCGACAAAATTTTTTGAGAGATAAGTCGAAATGATATGAAGAGAAAAAACCCTTCGAGGTGGAAGCTCTAGTTCTTGCTCCATGTGAGGGTGTAGGCCGGCGGCATGTTTTTAACGACCAGCGAGCTTCTTTTTGAACGCCCGAACCGGTCTCTCATAAATGCACGTAAACGAAGGGCGGCCGGAAGATAATAGCCGTGAGCATATTGAAAAGTGCGAAACGTGCAGCCTTGCTTCATAAAACCGTCAATCTCGTCCATGATCGTTTCACCAACCTCTTTTGGAAGAGAAACGAACGGAAGACAGCAGATTATGTGGCCGACTTTGCCCAGTCCCGAATGGGCGTGTATCGCCTGAGCATCAACCGCACTACCGCGAACAATATTGAGGCTAGGAAAATTCTTTTTCAAAGAACGGACCATCGTACGGTCTAGTTCGATACCAAGATACGACCGCTCGTCTGGAATTACATCTTGCAGGAATTTGGTGATCGCACCGGTTCCGACGCCGAGCTCAAGAACGATATTGTCAGCCGACGGCTTGATCCCATCGATCATCTTACGGGCAAGTTCCGGCGAGCTGGGAGCGATCGCCCCAACCTTTGCCGGATTCTTTAGAAACGCTTGTAAAAATTGGATGCTTTCGTTCATCAATTGCTAGGCCGCCGCGGCTGTAGCCTCCGTTTCTACATCTGCCTCAATGTCCAGGGTTATCGACCGTCATTTAATCACATTCTCCGTTTTTGCAAAAGTGAATCGTGTCCCGTACTTATTGATGCCCCCAAGATATCAGTTCCTTGCGGCGTTTTTCCCGGAAGCCTTTTTTGCCGGAGCCCTCGTCTTTTTGGCGAACGCTCCCGGTATTTGAGTTTCGATAAGGTTTTTAACGTCTTCCAACGTCAGATTCGCCGCTTCCTCCGCTGTGGCGCGAGTGCCATCGGCTTTCTTCGGGATGTAGATCACCTTTTTGCCAAATTTAATAACCGGACCCCAACGCGCATTTTCAACAGATATTTTTTCATCTTCCCAGCGGTGAATGTAGCGGTTTGCTTCTTTACTGACCTTTGCTTCGATCAGTTCGTTCATCTCGGCCTCGCTCAGGTTCTCGAAATCATAACGGCTCGGCACGTTGATGAACATACCGTCCCATTTAATAAAAGGTCCGAAACGTCCCTTTCCTTTAGCGATCGGCTTACCGCTGTACTCTCCGACCGGTGCGTCGGCCGCCTGCTTAGCCTTTATGTACTCGATCGCTTTTTCAACGTCCACAGCGGAAAGATCTGTGCCGCGAGGTATTGAGACAAACTCATCGCCCCATTTTACATAAGGACCGAATTTGCCAACGCTTACAGATAGTTCCTTGCCCTCATAACTGCCCATTGCATCCTGCAGTTTGAAAAGAGTGAGCGCTTCTTCGAATGTTATGGTTTCGATGCTCTGGCCGGTAGGGACCTTTGCAAACCTGGGCTTCTCTTCTTGGTCGCCGCTGCCTATCTGTATGATCGGGCCATAACGTGCCACGCGGGCGATCACGGGTTTGCCGCTTTCGGGGTCAGTACCGAGAATTCTTTCTCCCTTCGCACGCTCCGCGGTTTCCATCGTGTTGTCGACTTCTTTTTTGAAGGGCCAGTAGAACTCCTCGAGCATGTCGTTCCATTGCAGCTTGCCCTCCGCCACTTCATCGAACTCTTGTTCGATCCTGGCAGTGAAGCCGTAATCCATAATGTCGTCGAAGTGTTGCTTTAGAAAATCTGTAACGACGAGGCCAAGATCTGTCGGGAACAGCTTCGATTTCTCGGCGCCGGTATTTTCAGCGTCTTCTCTTTGAGCGATCTGATCATTTTTTAATACCAGTATCCGGTAAGCTCTGGGTGTGCCTTCCTTATCCCGCTTTTCGACGTATTCTCGTTTCTGGATCGTTGAGATAGTTGGTGCGTATGTGGACGGGCGGCCGATGCCGAGTTCTTCTAATTTTTTTACCAGCGACGCTTCCGTGTATCTCGGCTGCGGACGGCTGAACCGTTCCGTGGCTCGAAGTTCGGTAAGAGGTAATGACTGCCCCACGGTCATTGGGGGCAACAGACTCTGGGATGTTTCTTCCTGTTCGTCTTCGTCCTTATCTTCGCGATAAACCTTGAGAAACCCGTCGAATTTAAGCACTTCGCCCGCAGCCGTCAGCTCTTCCTTGTTCGTCGAAATTTCTATTTTTACCGTGGTCTTCTCTAATTCAGCGTCTGTCATTTGCGAGGCCACGGTTCGCTTCCAGATCAGTTCATACAGCCGCTGCCACTCCGGCTCAACTATGGTCGTTACCCTCGCATCGGTCGGGCGGATCGCTTCGTGAGCTTCCTGAGCTGATTCGTTCTTATTCTTGAATTTGCGAGCCTGTTGATACCTTTCACCGAACATGCTACTTATCGTCTGCGTGATGTCACCGAGCGCGGTTTCGCTAAGGCTTACGCTGTCGGTACGCATGTAGGTGATATGTCCATTCTCGTAAAGTTTCTGAGCGATCTGCATCGTTCGCCCGACGCCATAGCCCAGCTTTCTTGATGCTTCCTGTTGCAAGGTTGACGTGGTAAATGGCGGAGCCGGAGTCCGTTTACCCGGCTTGACGCGTACGTCGATCACCTTGTAGTCAGCGCCGATACAGCCTTTCAGGAACGCTTCCGCACCTTCGGCATTCTCCTGTTTCCGTCCTTCAGCCTTGAAAGTAACGGATTTGCCGGTTATATCATCGGCAACGAATAAGCCTTCGATCTTGAAATGGCTGGATTGTTCGAATGCGTTGATCTCGCGTTCCCGGTCAGCGATCAGCCTTACGGCAACGCTCTGTACACGGCCGGCGCTCAGGTTGTTACCGCCGGCGCTGATCTTTCGCCAAAGCACAGGACTCAATTCAAATCCGACTAAGCGATCCAGCACGCGCCGAGCCTGCTGGGCCATTACCAGATCCATATTCACCCGGCGCGGGTTTTTTACAGCAGCTTCTATCGCAGGTTTTGTGATCTCGTGAAATACGATCCGCTTCGTTGTTTTAGGGTCTAGGCCAAGCACCTCGCAAAGATGCCAGCTTATGGCCTCACCCTCGCGGTCTTCGTCTGTAGCGAGCCAGACTTCGTCCGACTTTTTTGCAAGGGACTTTAGATCACTAACGACCTTCTTTTTGTCGTCGGGGACCTTGTAGCTGGGTTCAAAATCGTTATTGACGTCGATGCCCATGCCGGCTTTTTCAAGGTCGCGAATGTGGCCGAAGCAACTATTCACCTGAAAATCCTTCCCGAGAATCTTTTCAATGGTCTTCGCTTTCGCAGGGCTTTCAACTATTAAGAGATTCTTCGACATAAGTTCATCTGTGCTTACGATTAGACTACAACACCACCCTACCAACCTGCTTGTTCTTCTATCTTCTCTTTTGCCTTCTCTATCGTAAGTCCGAGCATATCGCTTTCAAACCAATCTTCCTTGCCATATTCGAATGTGTGCAATTCGTGCGGCTTTTCATCACCCAAAAACGCCACGATCGTTAGCTGCTCAGCCTCGCTGTATGCGGTCGTTCCATCCGCAACATTATAAGAAGTATGGTTGACCTTTCCAGTCGATACGATCGAGGCATCTTCGATTACTTCGATCGGCGGCACTGCCTCTAACCTCTTTAATGCAGCACTCACTTCATCCTGCGGTAACTGAGGTTCGATGGCAAACATCCTCCGGTATTCGTGACAACGGTCGCTGCCCGCATCGAATTCATGGCAGACGCGCGGCCGATTCAAATAGATCTCGCAGCCGATCGACTTACCTAGCTCACCCGTCAGATGAACGCATCGCCCGTCTTCAGACCTCGGCACTACACGATCGATAACTATCTCATCCTCTGTGTCGTCCAGAAGAATGTCGCAATATCGATTCAATCGGCTCGTATCTTCGTGTGAAACCGGCACGATCAACGCGAACGAACAACACACCCCGCAAGTAACGCAATCGGGAACAGGAACATTCACTTTCGTTGCGGTCCGAGCCTCGAGCTTGAGCGACAACCGATCGAGCGGCAACTGCGGGTCAAGATAATAGGCGCGTTTCCGTTCGTTCAACTCCAGGACTCGCGAATGTAGTTCGCGCTTTCTGACTCGTTCAATCTGTACCGGTTTCGCCATCCGAAAATATTAAAGATCCGAAAAAAATAGTCAGACGCAATTAAAAGCGACTGACAATTACGATTTCTAACACCAATGTTCAGGCGCTGTCGATGCGAGACTAGAACATACGCCTTTTGACGTGAAATGCAAATCAAGAGCGGCGGGCGTAGTTCTTTCCGGGCAGAACGCGGATCAGATCGCGGATGTCGAGCCCGACCAAAGCAGTGTTCAGTTCACCGAATGAAAGGCCGCTTTTTTCTAGCAGCGAATCGATGTGCACTTCTTCGTCGGCCGACAATAATGCCCAGATAGCGGTTTCGGATTTCGACAGATCAGCCGGGATCAATTCCGGCTGCGGGCTTCGGTTGTTGCCGTTTTCGCTTTCTATTTTAGGCGGCAATATCGCAGCTGCGATCTCGCTCGGAAGTTCAGCAACAACGTCCTGCCATTGCTGAACGAGTTTCGCACCTGCCTTGATTAGATAATTCGTACCATAGGATTTCCCGGATGTGATATTTCCCGGAACCGCCATTACCTCGCGGTTTTGTTCCATCGCAAGCCTTGCTGTTATCAGCGAACCGCTTCGCTCTGATGCCTCAACGATCAAAACTCCATAGCTTAAACCGCTGATAATTCTGTTTCGATATGGAAAGTTTTCGGGTATCGGCGGTGTGCCGAGCGGGAATTGTGAAACGACAGCACCGCCTTTTTCAAGTATCTCATCGACCAGCTTTCTGTTTTCTTTCGGATAAACATCATTCAGGCCGGTTCCAATTACAGCAACCGTTTTCCCACCGGCTTCGAGCGCACCTCGGTGTGCCGATGTATCGATGCCGCGAGCCAGACCTGAAACGATGCAGATGCCGCGTGAGGCAAGATCACGGGCAAGCATCTCAGCAGCATTCCTGCCATACGTCGAACACATCCGCGAACCGATAACGCCGACGCACGGTAGGTCAAAACAAGCCTGCCAATTGCCCATCACATAAAGCGTTATCGGCGGATCGGCGATCTCACGCAATAGGTTCGGATAGCTGCCGTCATCGAGAACCAAAATATCGCCGCCGAGCCGTTTTACATTCTCAAATTCTTCGAGCGCTTTTTCCGAAAACTCGCGCTTCATTATGCTCTCGATCGTCTCGGGCTTTATCCGCAACTGCTCAAGCTCCGGCCGCCGCGCATCAAATACAGCATCCGCCGAACCAAACCGCTCTAGCAGCTTGGTCGCCGCCCGCGGCCCAACCCCGGGAGTCATATTCAGTGCGATCCAAGAGATCATAATGCTCTAACTTTATCCTTTATCCTTTCTTCTTTCTCCTTTAAGCTGGCGGAGGCGTGTGGGAGTCGAACCCACCTGAGATACGCTCTCGCGCACTCACAAACGGTTTTGAAGACCGCGCCCATCACCGGACAGGATGCGCCTCCG
>JBBSKW010000030.1:0-26116 GCA_038256005.1 Pyrinomonadales bacterium | reverse complement strand
TTTATTACATTAAAACGCGAGGCGGGTTTTGATAACAAATATACTATTTATGGTAAGGTGATCGAGGGTATGAATAATGTTCGGACTATCTCGGGTGTACAGCCAAAAGAAGGAACACCGCCGGAACGCCCGGTTGAACCTGTACGGATAAAGACTATATCGATTGTTCCGCGCTAATTGATATTATGTTTGACGTTCCCCACTTACGCTCGCGTAGCTCAGCTGGATAGAGTGCTTCCCTCCGAAGGAAGAGGTCGCAGGTTCGAACCCCGCCGCGAGTACCACATTAAGTAACTTAACTACAATAAGTTACTTCTGCAAAGGGACGGCCTTATGCGCCGTCTTTTTACTTGTTGGACTTAGTGTTGGACTACATGGAGTCGGTTTGAGGTTTTATTCGGTTGCCAACCTCAACAAATTTTGATTGCAAACGAACTGCGAAACGACATCCGCGAGAATTGAAAGGTTTGGAATATAACGTCACGGATTGTCAGTTGTTGAAGGCTGCGAACCGGGGAGTGATTGCTGATAGCCACATTGCGGTCGCATGCAAGAAAGTTTTATGCACTACTACAACGAAGAAGATCTGGGAAAATTCGGCGAGATTGCCAAATACAAACCCGAACTATTTGAGAAATTCATGGCTTGGTATGGGGCCTGTCAGGAAGAAGGCGAGTTAACGAAACGCGAAAAAGCTTTGATCGGTTTGGCGGTCGCGGTAACGGTGCAGTGTCCGTACTGCATCGACGCGTTTACCAATTCGTGTTTGGAAAACGGCTCGAACATGGAGCAAATGACCGAATCCATACATCTCGCATCGGCGATTCGCGGCGGCGCGAGCCTGATTCACGGCATCCAATCGCACAACGCCCACGACAAGGTGTCGATGTAGTTGCTTAAGTTCTTCACTATGCAAGCAGGGGTTCAGATTGAAAGAAAGGGTGCGCGTACGTTCCCGCGCTCACCGATTAGTTTTCAGGAAAAGCTTGGGCGGGTCGAACTGCGTTCGCTGTCCGTCGAGACGCTTCAGGTCAATGTTGGCAAGCTCTGCAATCAAGCATGCAAGCATTGCCACGTCGATGCGTCGCCGACGCGGACTGAGATAATGCCGCGTGAGGTGATCGATGCCTGTCTAAAAGCGGTGCGTGAATTCGAAATTCCGACACTCGATATTACCGGTGGAGCGCCTGAGTTAATACCTGACTTCCGATACTTTGTGACAGAAGCGAGGGCGAGCGGGGCTAAAGTGATCGTGCGTCACAATCTGACGGTAATGCACGAAAAAGGTCAGGAGGATCTGCCTAAATTCTTTGCCGAGAATCGCGTGGAATTAGTTTCCTCACTTCCGTATTTCAATGCCGCTAAAACCGACAGCCAACGCGGAACAGGCGTTTTCGATAAGAGTGTCGACGCGCTGAAACGATTGAACGATGTCGGTTTCGGGATGGAAAACGGCCTGACGCTGAATCTGGTTTACAATCCCGTCGGTGCTTTTTTACCGCCTGATCAGGCGTCGATCGAAGCCGATTTCAAGCATGAACTGATGGCTCGTTACGGCATTTCATTCAACAATCTTTTCACAATAACCAATATGCCGATAGCTCGGTTTCTCGATTGGCTCCGCCGATCCGGCAACGAAGCACATTATATGTCAAAGCTCGTGAATGCCTTTAATCCGGCGACGGTCGAGGGTTTGATGTGCCGCAATTTGATAAGCGTCGATTGGACCGGACGGTTGTCTGACTGCGACTTTAATCAAATGCTGGACATGCCCGTGGCAAACGACCTGCCTCAAACTATTTTTGATTTCGATATGGAGTCGCTGTCCAATCGGTCCATCGTTACGGCCGATCACTGTTTCGGGTGCACGGCTGGTTTGGGTTCGTCTTGCGACGGTACGGTAGCGGCTAATTAACGGAAACGGGCAAGTGATGAGAAATGTAACGGAACAGCAGAGCGCATGAAGATTTTGAAGCAATGACGTTTGAAAAAATAATTCGCGGACTCTCTTTACCGATCGCCGTCGCAACGTTCGGCGTTTTGGTCTTGCTTGAACGAAAACGACCGCTTCGGCGCGAAACGGAACCCGTCGCTCGTCGAACAGGCCGTAACTTTTTGGTCGCGGGCACAGCCGCTGTCGCGATGGCTTTGATCGAAAGCCCGATCGCAAAAAGAGCGGCGTCACTTGTTGAACGAAAGAATGTCGGCCTGTTAAAGCTGGTCAAGCTGCCGGAATGGCTCGAAATTTTATTGGCAGTGATTCTGCTCGATTACACGCTTTATTTGTGGCACGTTTTGACACATCGCATCGCTATTCTATGGCGATTTCACGTCGTTCATCATGTCGATCTTGATCTTGATGCGTCGACGGCGCTTCGGTTTCATTTTGGAGAGTTGATCGTTTCCGTCGGCTGGCGGGCCTTCCAGATCGTCGCGATCGGCATTACGCCAAAATCGCTGCAAACTTGGCAGGCACTTCTAATTCCGTCAATACTTTTCCATCATTCTAATGTCGATCTGCCCGAAAGTCTTGAAAAGTTGCTCAGCAAACTCATCGTCACGCCGCGGCTGCATGGCATACACCACTCGGTTATCCGGGCGGAAACAGATTCCAATTGGTCGAGCGGTTTGTCGGTCTGGGACAGACTGCATGGCACATTTCGCGATGTTTCGGAGCATGCTGGCGTAAAGATCGGCGTTCCGGCACATCAAAATCCAAAAGATTTGACGATTGGAAAACTTCTTGCGTTTCCGCTTCATCCGCATCGGAATTGTTGGCACTTACCGGACAAACATTTAATCGATGAACCGAACGATCAGCATAATCATTCCAACTTTTAACGAGGCCGCTGAGATCGGAAAAACACTTGCCGCGTTAAGGTTGCTCGGGGGAAACACCGAGATCGTCGTTGCGGACGGCGGGAGCATTGACGACACGGCGACAATCGCCCGCGACTTCGGAGCTATTGTCGTCGAAAGCTCGCGTGGCCGCGGTGATCAGATGCACGCAGCCGCGCTTGTGTCGATCGGCGAAATACTTTGGTTCGTTCACGCGGATTCGAGACCCGCTCCAGATGCCTTGAACGAGATTCTTTCAGCGCTCGAAGATTCATCGGTTGTGGCCGGCAATTTCACTCTCCGTTTCGCGGGCGAGAGCCGTCCGGCGAAGTTTATGACATGGTTTTATCGTCACATTCGCAAGATTGGTTTGCTATACGGCGATTCGGGAATTTTTGTACGTCGCGACGCTTATGAACGGGTCGGAGGATTTAAATCCTTGCCGTTGTTCGAAGATCTCGATTTGGTTTATCGGCTGCGAAAGATCGGTAAGCTCGTAACTCTCGATGCGGAGATCGTCACCTCTTCGCGGCGCTTTGAGAATCGGGCTTTTCTGCCGGTGTTTATTCGCTGGATCGTGTTTCAATGCCTCTACTGGATCGGCGTCAGCCCGCACACGATGGCCGGAATTTACCATCCCGAAAAAGAACACCCTCACAGTTCGGGAAACGCGGAAACAAAAGTCGTCTGATTTTTGCTTATCCATCGACTCGTTGTTCGCGCGCGACCACGAGCGGATTCGTCCAAATTGATTTCAGCGATTAGTCGGACAAGGTCTTCCGGCTCGTCCACGTCATACCATCTCGGCAGGACTAACAGATCGACATCGCCGATGTTCTCGATATTGGCAACGGTCGGTTCGCAAGTTTTATCAGAGCTCCATGTTACGCCGTCGAATATTCCTTCCTGCGGACGCGAAACTCCGATGAGATAAAATCCGCCGTCATCGGTCGGGCCGATTGCAACGCCGTCTTCGCCCGAGCGCAAATGAAAGACTGCTTGGGTCAGATATTCCGGTCGCAGCGTCGGACTGTCGGTGCCGATCACGATCACCGGCCCAAATCCCATTTCGAATGCGTCCGCGATCGCCGCATCGAGGCGTTGCCCAAGATCACCGCCCCGCTGCAGAATGTAAATATGACCGCCGACGACAGTTTCGATCGCATCGCGGCCGTCCTCCGGCGTAAACGCTATAATTCGATTCTCAAAAACGGGTGTGAGATTAGTGATCGTGTCGGTAAGAAAGCATCTGGCAAGCTCGACGGATTGGCTCTCCGACAGCAGGGGCCGAAGCCGTGTTTTTACATCCGCGGAGCCCGGAACTTTTGTCATTACGATAATTGCCGGCTGCTCCATATGAACGAACACTTGCTAAAACGAACGCCAGAATTTCAGATAACGCCCAAACCATTTTTGAACGAACGGCGATCTCAGGTTTTCAAGCGTCGCTTCGGTGCCGACGGCCTGAACGATCTTTGCAAGCGTCGGATAAACTCGGATGATCTTATTCAGATCGGTGATCTTCAGCTTTTCCTTCATCGCCCAGACGAATTCGTGTATCAATTCGCCCGCGTGTTCACCGACGAGCGTTGCTCCGATGACACGACCTTTATTTGTAACGACCTTGGCAAAACCGCCCGTGGAACTCTCGGTCTGAGCACGGTCGTTTTCGGTAAATGACACTTTGTAAATCTTTACGCTGTCACCGAATTTCTTCCGGGCCTCCGCTTCGATCACTCCAACGCGCGCCACTTCCGGTTCTGTGAAAGTCGCCCATGGCACGACCCGAAAATCGGTCTTTTTCTTAAACGGCCACGGCACGAACGCGTTTTGGATAACGATCTGCGCTTCATAATCAGCCATGTGCGTGAACTGAAAATGGCCGGTTACATCGCCCGCTGCAAAAATGTTTTTTTGAGAAGTTTGCAGATAATCATTTGTTTTTATCTGTTTATTGTCGAATTCAACACCGGCCTTTTCCAAATCCAAACCGTCTAGATTGGGCGAGCGTCCGACGGCCGCCAAAATTTCATTCGCCTCGATCTCAAACGTCTCCCCGCCCGATTCAACCGTCATAATCCTCGAACCATCGGAAGATTTACGAACCCTTACGGCCTCGGAGTTGGTTCGAATATCTACGCCTTCGTTGCGAAGCAGTTTTTCCATCAGAGCGGAAACTTCTTCGTCTTCTTTGGTCAGTATGCGGTCCGACATCTCAACGATCGTCACATTCGAACCAAACCTCGCAAATGCCTGGCCGAGCTCGATTCCGATGGCGCCCCCGCCCAAAACGATCAAACGTCTCGGCAATTTCCTGAGATCGAAAATATTTTCGTTCGTTAAAAAACCGGACTCGAGCAAACCCTCGATCGGCGGTACGAAAGGACGGGAGCCCGTCGAAATACAAAATCGCTTTGCCTTCATCACCCGCCTTTCTTCTGTTTCGTTCAATGAAACCTCGACTTCTTGCGGATTTAGAAAACGCGGCGATCCGAAAATAACCTTGACGCCCATCTCTTCAAATACCTCAGGTGCGTCATGATGTTCAATAATTTTAATCACGTCATCGACGCGATCCGAGATGGACGCAAATGAATCGTCCAGAAACTTCGGCTCTAGCTTTTGGAACCCGAAACGTTCGGCCTTGCGTGCCAAATATGCAAATTTCGCGGATCTGATCAACGTCTTTGAAGGAACACATCCCGTGTAAAGACAATCGCCACCGAGCTTATTCTTTTCGATTAGCGCGACTTTCGCGCCCAGTATTGCTGCACCGCCGGCTGCTACTAAACCGGCGGAGCCACCACCTATTACGATCAAATCATAAGTGTCTGTCATTTAATTATTAACAACGATAATTCAAAAAAAAACGACATGTATTTAGGAATGACCGGCCTATCCTTCAACTTCCGAAATGTCATTCGGTTCATGGATCCGTCGCCGCACTTTTTTTATTGTGGAATAAATACCGACCACGATCAGCAGAACCACCACGCCGTAAACCCACCACGGGACATTTTTTCCGGCAAAAATCAGATAGATATAGGCCGAGATGAAGAAAAACATTGCCGAAAGAGCCGGCAGAACGATCGACCTGCCTTTGCGGTAGTTACGAATCAGCCAGCCTATCGAAGCTGTAAAAAAAGGAATCGCTCCTACATAGATCGCGCCAAAGATAAATGGATTTACACCATATTCCGTACCAAGACCTAAAAACCAGTTTTGTAACGTTTCCCAACTCATAATCAATAACGTCGATTTTCCTTGGGGTTATTCCCTCACATACCAATAGAGATAGCTCTCAGTCCCGCATTTCTCTAAATAAAACCATGCGTTAGTACAATCTTATTCGATTAACTTTCATTCTGTTTTGCCAGATTTAGCATAGTTGTCACACAATTAGAGCACAAGGCCTTCGCCTTTTAGCGACCTTAACCAATTCCTAATCTATGCTCGATAAGAAATCGCTTTCTGAAAGAGATATTTGTACGAAATTCGTCACACCGGCAATTGTTAAAGCCGGGTGGGATTCTACGACGCAATTTCTCGAAGAGGTTTCTTTTACTGACGGCAAGATTTACGTTCGCGGGAAGCTGCATTCTCGCGGTCATGCGAAACGGGCTGACTACATTCTTTACTACAAACCAAACATTCCAATTGCGATCGTAGAGGCTAAGGACAATAAGCACACTGTTGGGGCTGGTTTACAGCAAGCCCTAGATTATTCTCAGATTCTTGATATTCCGTTTGTTTTTAGCAGCAATGGCGACGGTTTCAAGTTTCACGATAAGACCGCAACCGAAGGCTCAATCGAAAGCGATCTCGATAACGATAGCTTTCCTTCACCGGAAGCACTTTGGGATAAATACAAAAGATATAAGGGCATTTCAACGCCGGAAAAAGAGAAGATCGTAGAGCAGGGCTATTACGAGGACGGTTCGGGCCGGACGCCTCGTTATTATCAGCAAATAGCGATCAATCGAACGGTAGAAGCGATCGCCAAAGGCCAAGACAGGATCTTGCTCGTAATGGCAACCGGAACCGGGAAGACATACACGGCCCGTCATTCCAAATATGCAGAGAAACGCTTCCGAAAAGCTAACAAAAATGCTCTACGGAAGAGCACCAAATGCCCTAGAATTAAGAACTGGCACACAATAGGCACACAAAACAAAAAGAGCGATCAAACAGGCCGCTCTCTTACTTTCGTAAACTATTTATTCTATTGAGTTTATTTTGGAGGCGGCGATCGGAATTGAACCGATGAATAAAGGTTTTGCAGACCTCTGCCTTACCACTTGGCTACGCCGCCTGAAATTGTTAAAGGCAAAAGTTAAACGGGAAAAGTAAAAACCGAAGTCGTTATGCCTTTTGCCTTTTAGCTTTTGCCTTTAGAAATGGAGCGGGAGACGAGGGTCGAACTCGCGACTTCGACCTTGGCAAGGTCGCGCTCTACCACTGAGCTACTCCCGCATGCAAACCCTTATTCTAGCGTTCGCATAAAACTTGTCAAGCACGAGTGAATCGATTAATCATCACTGACTAACAGTGATGTCCTTAATAAAGCTCCAATCTCCGCTAGGGCTGATATTTATATTAACAATGCGTTTATTGGCGACAACCATATTAGCTGGATACCACAGCGGTAAGAGCGGAGCTTCTGCCGAGATCTTTTCCCACGCTTGAATATAAAGAACCTTTGCTTTCTCACGGTCGGGCTCGTTGATCGCATCTTCGACCAGCCTATCAACCTCACTATTTGAATAGCGGCTTCGATTGCAACAAGCAACGGTCGAACTAGGAATGCGTCCCGTCGTGAAAAGATCCTTGAGGAAAATCGGGTCTTGATTACCGCCAATCCAAACTCCGGTGTTTAGCTGAAATTGGCCGGTCTTTAGTTGTTCGCGAAGAGCACCGGGATCGAGCGGTTCTATCTCGACCACCAATCCAACGTCCTTCAGATTGCTTTGTATAGCCTGAACGTAACTGTTGAATGCAGCATTTCCAGATGCGAACTTAAATTTGATCGGCTCGCTCTTATATCCGGCCTCTTGCAAGAGTTGACGAGCTTTATTCGGGTCGTACGAATAAACAGTTCCGGCGGAAAAGGCCCAAGAACTTTCGGGAAGGATCGAATTTGCAACTTTTGCCTGCCCCGACAAAAGCTCACGTATTATTTTATCTTTATCGATCGCGTAACCTATTGCCCGTCTTACTTTTACGTTATTGAGCGGAGGTGACGATGTATTTAACCCAATATACTGAATATTCGAACCGTCAAATTGCTCTACCTTTAAATTTGCACTCTGACCTAGGACATTGAGCGTGTCTGGAGGGAGATTCGATGGAACAGGCGCCAGATCAATACCACCGGTTTGCAGTTCGGCTTGCAATGCACTTGCGTCTGTAACGGTTTTAATACGAAGTCTCTTAACTTTTGGAGCACCGTCAAAATATTCTTCAAAGGCCGCTAATTCGACAGCATTCTGAGACGCGTCGAACGTTACAAATTTAAACGGACCTGAACCGACCGGGTTCTCTTTTTGCTGATCAACACTGCCTTCAGCGATGATCGGTATCGCTACGAGATTGGAGAGTAGTTGATTCTTCAGTGCGGGCCGCCCAACGGTGATCACGACCGTCTTGACGTCCGGTGTTTCAAAAGCCGTTATGTGCGGTTCTTGCCGTGTTTTTGCTTCCTCGGGCTTGGAATTGGTCGGTGTCGTCGCCGAAGACGTGGCTTCTTTCGTTAACGGAACAGTGTCAAAAAAAGCTCCCGCTTTGAAGCCCTTACTTTCAAAAAGCCGATCGAATGTATATTTTACGTCGGCTGACGTGAAATCTTTCCCGTTGTGAAACTTAACGCCCTCTTTGAGAATAAAAGTTATCGTCTTGCCGTCTTCGGAGACCTTGATTTCTTGGGCCAGCTCACCGACATATTCGAATTTTTCGTTCTTCTTGACCAGCGAGCTAAACATTAAATTTCGAACACGTTCGGCTGCAGCGTCGGAGGCCGTTGACGTTAGCGTGTCAAAACTCGAAAAAGGTTCCGGAAGCGCGACCGTTACGAATTCAGTATCTGTTTTGCGGCACGAAGCCGAAATTATCAAACAAAAACAAAAAATTGCCAATGTAAACTTGTTCAAATGAATTTTCCTCCGGGGACTATTTGAGAGAGTGTTTGAGGTCTTCTATCTCAATGGATAATTCTGCTACGCGGGAAATGTCAAAAGCTAAGGGTTGCACAAGACGCGCCTTCAAATCAAGTACGCGGCCGACCGACCGGTCGATGCGTTCTTCGCTTATCGTGCCGTTTTCGATTGAATTTACGATGGCGGCATGGCCTTCACGAATATGAGCCTCCCCGGCGCAGATCGCCAGCATATCAACTCCCGCGTCGATCGCACGTGTGCATGCTTCGGCCATTCCGAAGTTTCTAACAATAGCTCCCATCTCGAGATCGTCTGTGATCACCACGCCTTCAAATCCCATTTCGTCACGTAAAAGCCCCGTTACTATTCTGCGGCTGAGCGACGAAGGAATGTCACGCCCAGTTTCGTCTTTTAACTGTAGAGCCGTATTTGGGTACGTAGCATGGGCGACCATTACCGTGTCGACGCATCGCTGAGCAAGAAAGTGGCGGTACGGATAAAGGTCGATATCGTTGATCTCCTGGTCGCTGATAGATACAACCGGAAGTTCCTCGTGTGAATCTGCCTGAGAAGCTCCGAGCCCCGGAAAGTGTTTCAAACTCGTCAGAATTCCTTTAACTTGCAATTCCGACATAAACACCCCGGCTAACGAAACTACACCTTCGGTTTCGCCGAAAGTTCGCGATCGGAGCCCGTTATTATAATTGGACCGAACGGTGTTGACCACATCAACAACCGGAGCAAAATCAAGATTGAAACCCAAAATGCTAATCGTTTCGGCGATAATCTGACCGAGCTTCTTTACATCTTCAACTCTGGTAAATTCGCTCGCAGCCGGCATGGGGGTTACGATCCGGCGGAGACGATCAACAAGGCCGCCTTCTTGGTCGAGGCTCAAGAAAGGTTCAACACGGCTCACGGCCCGTATGTCGTCCAACAGCTTTCTTGTTTGTTCTGCTTCCTTAATATTTCGAGCGAAGAGGCAGACTCCGCCGGGTTTAATATCGGATAGAATAGGAGCGGTAGTTTCATCGAGTTCGGTGCCTTTAATACCGACAAAGAATAGCTGTCCTATCTTTTCTTTCAGCGTGAGCGAGTTGGTATCTGTCTTCTTGATATCAGGTTTCATCGTCTGAAGTTAAGGTTTTGTTTTAACTGTTGCAGGGTCGACTCCTAAGGTAATGTTCGAAGGCTTTATATGATCTTCTTCTTTAAGTTCCCGAGCAATATCTTGCTTTCGTCTGACGAGAGCGATGCCACATCGACGTGGCGAAGTTCGTCAATAGCGCTTTCGTTGGCTATAGCGAAAAGAGAGAACTGTGAAGCAATCGAACGGCTTGCGGCTGCGGCAACGCCACTATGCTTTTCTTCTGCGAATACAGCTAATTCATATTTCTCGAGTTTTTGAAGAACGTCTTTCGCCCTTTCGATCACTTGCACCGGCAAACCGGCTAATTTTGCTACGGCAATACCGTAAGATTTCAAGGCCTTACCTTTTTCTAGTTTGTGTAAGAAGACGACATCACCGTCCTTTTCGATCGCCGTCATTTGATAGTTTTTCGCACCGGGAAGGCTCTCAGCTAGCTCAGTCAATTCATGATAATGAGTCGCAAAAACGGTTTTTGCCGAATGTTCGGGGGAGTTATGGAGATACTCGGCCACGGCCCAGGCGATCGACAGGCCATCAAACGTGGAAGTTCCGCGACCGATCTCATCAAGTAAAATAAGGCTCCGCGGTGTTGAATTATGCAGGATAGCCGCAGTCTCGGTCATTTCTACCATGAATGTCGATCTTCCGGACGCAAGATCATCGGAAGCTCCGACTCGGGTCCATATTCGATCAACGAGCGGGAGACGTGCAGCAGCCGCAGGGACGAAGGAGCCAATTTGGGCCAGAATCTGGATCAACGCGATCTGTCGAAGGATCGTTGACTTACCACCCATATTCGCACCCGTCACTATCGCAAGCCGGTCGGTCGAATTGTTCAGGTAGATATCGTTTGGAACAAAAGCTTCACGAAGCTGTGCTTCGACGACCGGATGACGCCCTTTGACTATCTCGATCTCGTCACCATCATGCAGTATCGGCTGAGCGTAATTTCGCTTTGCGGCGGTTTCGGCCAGTGCCGCTAGTGCATCGAGCGTTGCCAAAGCCCGTGCAGTTGACTGTAGTCGATGAGTTTCGCTACGAACTTCTTCGATCACCTTCGCAAAGAGTTCGTTTTCGATCTTGCTGATCTTTTCCTCGGCGCCGAAGACCTTAGATTCCCATTCTTTTAGCTGCGGCGTACTGTATCGCTCAGCATTAGCAAGTGTCTGACGCCTTTCATAATCTGAGGGAACTTTCTGAATTTGTGCCTTTGAAACTTCGATATAGTAGCCGAAGACGTTGTTGAATCTTATCTTCAGCGTTGGAATGCCAGTTCTTTTGCGTTCAAGATCTTCGAACTCAGCAATCGCTGTTTTGACTGACGACGCGATTCCCCGAAGCTCGTCCAATTCGCTGTCGAATCCCGTGCGAATAAACCCGCCATCAGCTAAATTTGCGGGAGGATCATCGACGATTGAACTAGTGATTAGGTCACGGATTTCGGGCAGTTCGAAAATATTCTCCGATAGAACCTCTAGGAGCAGGGACTTTGAATCGGATAATGCTAGATTGATTTCCGGTGTTTGCTGGATCGACCCGGAAAGAGCGAGCAGGTCGCGTGGGCTCATTGACCCAAGGTTCAGTTTACCTACAAGCCTTTCAAGATCCGCGACTTTTTTGAATGAAAACCTAAGCCTGTCCCGCAATATTGCGTCAAGTAGCTCCGCGACCGCCGATTGTCTGGTTTGTATTTCACTTCGCTTGATCGACGGGCGCAAAAGCCAAGAGTGCAACAAACGCGAGCCCATTCCCGTGATTGTTTCGTCTATCACCGAGAGTAAAGTGTGCTTCCGGCCTTCACTTCGGGACTTCGTGATCTCTAGATTGGAAAGCGTGACGCCATCTAGTACAAGGAATTCGTTGGTCTCGAAGTACTTTATCTCGGTGATGTGCTCCGCAGACGAACGTTGAGTCAACTTTACGTACTTCAAGCACCCTGCCGCGGCCGATATCACCGCGGATTTTTCAGCAACGCCAAAGCCCGCGAGCTCTCTGACCTTAAAATGGTCGAGCAAATAATGCGTGGCTGTCGCCGAATCGAAATCTTCATCCACTGAAGTTGTAAGAATCGCGGACGATTTTTGCAACCCCGTTGAATCCGACGACTCGGAGAACAAGGAGGATCCGCTTAAGGTGCTAGTATTCAGTGATTTACTAGCCAGTTCCTCAAGTGCCTTCGGAACTAATATTTCTTTGGGCCCAAAACGTTCAATGTGGCCGGATATAGTAATCCACGCGTCGCTGCCTCGGGCCTCTGATGCCCAAAACTCACCTGTGGAAATATCTAGAAATGCCATCCCGATCGCTTCGCCGATTACATTTATGGATGCGAGGAATGTAGAATCTCCTTTCTCGCTCAACTGTTCTTCGAAAGACGTTCCAGGCGTAATGACTTTCACTACCTCTCGCTTGACCAGCTTAACTCCTGGACCGGCTGGCTCCGACTGCTCGCAAATCGCAACGCGATAGCCCTTTCGAACTAATTTTGCGATATATCCTGCGGCAGCATGATGGGGAACTCCACACATTGGAACCGGATTCGGCGAATCTTTTTGACGGGCCGTGAGCGTGATCTGAAGTTCACGAGAGCCGATCACGGCATCCTCATTGAACATCTCGTAGAAGTCGCCAAGCCGAAAGAACAGAATTGTTCCCGGATAGGCCTTCTTAATCTCGAGGTATTGCCGGAGCATCGGCGTCACATTTTCCATAAAACTTGGCAGATAGTACGCGTGGAAGAGTTTAGCGAAAATCCGGTAGGTTTTACAGTGGACAGTTTTCAAAGCCTGTCTGTTTTGATAAGCTATTGTTTTGGAACAGTATGCGGTGTTTGGCCAGAGCATTTTCCAAACAACTCAAACGATCGCCAGGCAATCACAGAGAACACATTTTTAGATATCGGAGAATTAAATGATCAAACTAATAGGACTGTTCTTTGCCCTGACATTATTCGCGCAATCAGGTTCGGTTGTAGGACAAGATCCCGTCCGTGTCGTTCCTGCCTCACAAACTGAAGACGCAAATGCTGCGGACCGCTACCGGATCGGTTATCAGGATGCGATCGAAGTGCAGGTATTTGGCCAGCCACAGCTTTCACAGCGCGTTCGAGTTAACTCAAACGGAACCGTAAACCTGTTCAGGCTGTCTGAGCCCCTCGTCGCAGTTTGCAAGACCGAACGAGAGTTGGCAAATGACATTGCCGATGCCTATCGTAAAGACTACTTGAGAAATCCGGAAGTAAATGTAACGACCGTTGAACAGCTATCGCAGTCCTTTGCGGTTATCGGAGCGGTCGAAAAGCCTGCAAATTACTTCATCAGCAAGCGGCCGAGATTGCTCGAATTGCTCGCATATGCGGGCGGGCCTTCAAAGGATGCTGGTTCAACAATAATGGTCGCCCGAAAAGGAAGTTCTTCTAACTGCCAAACTGTCGGAACCCCAGATGAACATTCTGAATTGACCGTATTGAGTTTTAAGTTGCGAGACGTCCTCGAGAATAAGGCGGATATTTTAATGGCTCCCGGCGACGTTGTCTCGGTTATGAAATCCGACGTCGTCTTCGTTTATGGGAATGTGATCAAGCAAGGCCCTGTAACGATGACCGAACCAATCACCCTGTTGCAAGCTATCGCCTCGGCCGAAGGGTTGAAACCCGCATCTGCAAAAGACAGTGTCCGAATCTTCCGTCAAAAGCCGGGCAGTTTGGATAGGGAAGAGTTCGTTTACAGTCTTAACGACATTAATAAGCAGAAAGCACGTGACCCATTCCTGGAGCCGAATGATATCGTCGCGATCAGCGAAGATAAAGCTAAGAGTATTTTTAATGCAATAGGGAAGTCTCTGACGCAGGGCGTTGGAACGATCTTTTACCGAGTGACGCCGTAGGCCACGTTTTGAACAAAATTTTTAATGAAAGATAGTCGTGAAATCATTCATAGGCCGCTGAGCGAATCGGTGGAAATAGAAAGGCCGTTTGTGCCTCAGCTTGTCGCCGGAGCCGAACGATATCCGGCGTATCGTGAGTTGCACGCCGAGGATGGCTACAATCTTCTCGATTATTGGCGAGCCATTCGTAAAAGGCTTTGGCTCGTTATCGGCCTTGCGGTACTCGCCACTACGGCGGCGGCGATCTATGTGGCCCGAAAACCTAATATTTATTTGGCAAAGTCCGTCGTTCAGGTTGATCTTGAACAGGCGAATCCCGACCTCATTACATCTGATAGGCAGCGCCCGACGTCGAATCCTGATCCGTCCTACTTCAACACGCAGCTACAACTAATTAGCAGCGACACTCTACTTCGACGAGTAATTAAGGATCACAATCTAGATGCGAATAAGGACTTTCAGGAGGCTAGAAGCGAAGGTTCGGTTTCGGCCTGGCGATCGATGCTAAAGACTGTCGGTTTAGCAAGTGACGTTGAGAAGAAGGACGGAGAAACTTCAACAGATTCTGTACTCGCTACCTCGAATCTTGTCTCGGCAGACGAGATCGCGGAAGCGGTTCGGTTAGCTCCGTATGTTGCGATCATCCAGCAAACTTTGGGAGTCGAACCTGTTCGCGATCCGCGAACTACCTTTAAGGATACTCGCTTGATCGAAGTTTCGTTCAAGCATACCAGCCGTGAACTTGCTGCTTTTGTAGTTAATGGTATCGGTGAGTCGTTTACCAACTACAATCAAGAGAAACGCTCGGGGACAAGCCGGAAAACAAGTGATTTTCTGCAGCAGCGCATCGCCGATTTACAAGCTGAAGTACGAAATGACGAGATCAAGCTTGTTGAGCTAAAGAAAAGTGAAGGCATTCTGAAAACGGATGGTGACTCAACGCTTGTCCTTGCCCAACTTTCCGGCTTGAATCGCCAGTTGCTCGAAGCCGAAAACGATCGGAAACTTGCTGAGGCTGAATATAACGCGGTAGTTCGTAGCCCGGAAAGCAGCAGTTCGCTGGTTGAAGACAAAATGGCTCGCTACGTCACCGAGCAAGAGAATTCTGTAAGGGAACTTCGCAACGAAACGCAAAAGAAGATCGGCGACCTTTCGGCCGAACGAGCTCGAAAGCTTGAAGTGTTCAAGGAAACCGCTCCGGAGATAATCGAGATCGACCGTCAAGTAGCAAGCCTAGAGCAATCGCTCGAAAGGGCATTGAGAAAGAACCGCGAAGAACTCGAAGATTTTCGAAAGCGATCGTCAAATGTGTTGATCGAGACTTTGCGAACGAATTACGCGAAGACGAAGGAACGGGAAGAGAAGATCCGGGTTTCTTACAATGAGAAATATAACGAGGCACAGGGTCAAAACATTGGCGATGTTCAGATCCGACTGCTGGAACAGAATATCGAAACCAATAAAGGTTTTCTCGACAATCTCCGCAAACAGGAAAGTTCAAATGATGTTGCGGCAAAAGGGTCTGACAACAATATAAGCGTGGCGGCATTCGCTATTCCGCCTGAAAAGCCGATCGGTCCTCGTCGATTGACTACGGTTATGGCGGCTCTCTTCCTGTCGACATTATTCGGACTGGGTTTGGCATTGTTCCTCGAGTATCTCGACGACACGATCAAGACCACGGAAGAGATCGAAAGCTATCTTCAGCTGCCGGCTTTGGCCGCGATCCCGACTATGGATTCAATGCCTCGGCGAAAACTTTTACTGGTTGGAAAGACCGAGGGTGAAGATCAGGACGACTCGTCAAAATCAGAATTGCTCATCCATTCAGATCCGCGTTCAGCTCTCGCGGAAGCGTATCGGCAGCTGCGAACATCAATACTGCTTTCCACGGCCGGACATCCGCCGAAGTCGCTTTTGATCACGTCAAGCCTCCCTTCAGAAGGTAAAACGACGACTGCAACGAATACAGCGATCAGCCTGGCTCAAACCGGGGCAAAGGTGCTTATCATCGATGGCGACATGCGGCGGCCAAGACTTCATTCGGTCTTCAATTTGGACAATGGGCAGGGCCTGAGCACTGTCCTGTCGAGCGACCTTTCGGAAGCCGCGATCTTAGGCGTGATCAAGACCGATGAAAGTTCTAAATTGCACATGATGACGTCAGGACCGATACCGCCGAACCCGGCGGAATTGATCGGTTCAGAACAGATGGCAAATTTAATGAAAATGCTCCAAAAGCATTTTACTCACGTCGTGATCGATTCGCCGCCGATCACATCGTTTACCGATGGTGTTCTGATCGCCTCTATGGTCGACGGCGTTATTCTTGTCGTTCACTCAGGGAAAAGTTCGAGGCAGGTTGTCAGACGTGCTCGCCAGCTTCTGCTCGACGTGGGAGCTAGGATCGTAGGCGTCGTCCTTAACAACGTTAACCTACGTTCACAGGATAACTATTACTACTATCAGAGCTATTACAATCGCGACAATTACTTCCACCCCGATGATCGCGAATCTTAATTTATGACTGAACAGAAAAGGGTGTTGGTCACAGGTGCCGGTGGTTTTATCGGCAGCCACCTTGTGACCTTTCTAAAAGAAAAAGGTTTTTGGGTGCGAGGTGTGGACCTTAAACATCCTGAATTCTCGCAGACCGATGCGGACGAATTTGAGATCCTCGACCTTCGTCGTTGGGATTCGTGTTTGCAAGCGACACGGGGCGTTGATGAAGTCTACGCCCTCGCTGCGGACATGGGCGGAATGGGATTTATCTCGAACCATCACGCACAGATCCTTTACAACAATTCACTAATCAATCTTCATACTCTTGAAGCGGCCCGCGTCAATTCTGTTTCGCGTTATCTTTATACAAGTTCTGCGTGTATTTATCCTGAGCATCTTCAGGTAGACGCAGACGTGCAGCCGTTGCGGGAAGAGGATGCTTATCCGGCTTATCCACAAGACGCTTACGGATGGGAGAAATTAATTTCCGAGCGGTTGTGTATGCATTACCGGGAAGACTACGGTATCGAGACTCGAACTGTCAGGTTTCATAATATTTTTGGGGAACGAGGCACGTGGGACGGCGGTCGTGAAAAGGCACCGGCCGCTATGTGCCGAAAGATAGCGACCGCAAAACTAACTGGCCAAACATCGATCGATATTTGGGGCGACGGTGAACAAACGCGTTCGTTTTGTCATGTAGATGATTGCGTCGAGGGAATCTATCGGTTAATGCTTTCCGACTTTGCCGAACCGTTAAATCTTGGCCAGGATCGGATGATCTCCATCAATGAGCTAGTCAATATCATTTCAAACATTGCGGGTATAAGCTTAAGTAGAAATCATATTGACGGGCCGCAGGGCGTTCGCGGCAGGAATTCTGACAATACGAAACTTCGAGAGGTTTTGGGTTGGGAGCCGACCATCTCGCTCGAAGATGGGCTTAAGCGAACTTACGACTGGATAGAGGCCGAAGTAAAACAGCAACTAGGCGAGACGCTTCACGCGACCGCAAAATAAAATTTGTAATGAATAGTAATTTCGAAGACGTCTCGATCCAGCAGGTCAAAGACTATTGGAACGCTAGGCCGTGTAATATTCGTCATTCGACCGCGGAGGTCGGGAGTGAAGAGTATTTTAACCAGGTCGAAGCGAGAAAATATTTTGTCGAACCGCATATTCCAGGTTTTGCCGAGTTTGAAAAATGGCGCGGAAAACGTGTGCTTGAGATCGGTTGCGGAATTGGAACTGATACGATGAATTTTGCACGTGCCGGTGCTGACGTAACGGCCGTCGACCTGTCTGCCGAATCGATAAAGCTCGCCCGAGTTAGAGCTGAAGTTTTCGGATTATCTGACCGAATACAATTTTTCGAAGCGAACGCCGAGCGACTTAGCGACTATATCCCGGAAGGTAAATTCGATCTTGTATATTCGTTTGGCGTCATTCACCATTCGCCGTTTCCGGAGAAGATCGTTGCCCAAATTCGGAATAATTTCGTCGAACCGGGGTCAACTCTAAAGTTGATGGTTTATAACCGCCATTCATGGAAAGTTTTTTGGATGCTTTGCCAGGAACAATTCCGGTATTGGAAGCTCGATGACATCATCGCGAAGCATTCCGAAGCTCAGACCGGTTGTCCGGTTACTTATTCTTATTCGAAGAAAACTGTTGTGGATCTTATCGGCGAAGGATTTAAGGCGAACGATATCTTCGTCGACCATATTTTTCCGTACCAGATACCAAAATACGTTAAGTACGAATACGAAAAGGAGTGGTATTTTCGAATGCTCCCTGATCCGGTATTCAGAGCCCTCGAACGGAAATTGGGTTGGCATCTTTGCGCAACAGCCACAGCAGTTTAAGGTGTTGTATTTTTTCAATGGGTGATTCAATGACAAATCGTGTTTCAGTAATAGGTTTGGGTAAATTAGGGGCGACTATGGCCGCCTGTTTTGCCGAACGTGGCTTTGAAGTGATCGGTGTCGATATCAATCCGCATTCGATCGAGGCTATTAATGTTGGGCGCGCGCCGGTGCAGGAAACCGGTCTTGACGCGATGATCGAGGCGAACAAGGACCGCATCCATGCAACTGCGAGCCACCTCGAAGCTGTTCTTGGTTCCGATATTTCTTTCGTGATCGTTCCCACGCCGAGTGACGAACGTGGAGCATTTTCGCTTCAATATGCAGCGTGGGCATTTAAAGAGATCGGACGTGCCATCGCGAAGAAAGACACGTACCACAACGTCGTGCTGACAAGCACGGTTCTGCCCGGTGGAACACGTGAAGCGTTGCTTCCGATACTTGAGCGAGAGTCGGGTAAGAAAGCGGGACGGGATTTTGGACTCTGCTACAGTCCTGAGTTCATCGCGTTGGGAAGCATCATCAAGAATTTCCTAAATCCGGATTTCACGCTGATCGGTGAACTAGACGAGAAATGCGGCAGCCAGCTCGAAGAGATATATTCTCGAGTGGTCGAAAACGGAGCTCCGTCAGCTCGAATGAGTCTTGAGAATGCCGAACTCACAAAGATCTCGGTTAATGCGTTCGTAACGACAAAGATCACGTTTGCTAACATGCTTGCGGAGATCTGTGAACAGCTTCCGGGCGGAAACATCGACGTTGTTTCAAATGCTCTTGGGCTCGACACGCGCATCGGTCGAAAATATCTAACCGGCGGACTGGGTTATGGCGGTCCGTGCTTTCCTCGGGACAACTTCGCGTTGAATTTCTTCGCTAAAGAACTTGGAGTAACGGCTGGCCTTTCTTCGATGACAGATACGATGAATCGCAGCGTCGCGGCGAAAGTTGTTGAGCGATTACGGCCGATGATCCGTGATAACGTAACGGTCGCCGTGCTTGGTTTGGCGTACAAGCCGTTCTCACATGTCACTGAAGAATCTCAGGCACTATTCATTGCTCAGGCACTCTCAAAGGCCGGTGCACGTGTAATCGCGTTTGATCCCCTCGCATCCGAGATGCCACAAAGCGAATTGACAGGCGGGTTTGTCGTTCTCGATTCACTAAGCGACTGTTTGAACCAGGCCCAGATAGTGATCATTGCGACGCCTGATCCGATATTCACCTCGCTTAAGGCTGATGATTTTAAAAATGAATTCGCTCGAGTGACTGTGGTAGATTTTTGGCGTTTGCTTAAGGCCGATCTGGAAGGCGAGCCGAATATCAAATACCTCGCCTTCGGCCTTGGCATTGATGACGACGTGAATGCAAAACGGCTAAGAGACCTTTGGGTAAGTCCGGAAACCGAACGGCTCAGAACGAACGCAAAATGAGCGTTGGGAAAACAAGGGTCGCAATAGTTGCTCCCGTACATAATCGCCGCGACATTACGCTACAATGTCTTCGCAGTTTGTCAAAGATCAACGAGGAAGGCCTCGATGTTAGAACGTACATTGTGGATGACGGTTCTACGGACGGGACGAGCGAGGCGATCGCAACCCAGTTTCCAAACGTTAATCTAATAAAGGGTGATGGAACTCTTTGGTTTACGGAAGGCACAAACGTAGGCATCAGGGCCGCTTTGGCAGACGAACCGGATTTCGTTTTGTTGATGAACGACGACCAGATCTTTGACGCAGATTTTCTTCATTCCTTGGTTAAGGTGGCTTTAGCTAGTCCGCGGTCGGTTGTGGGGTCGTTGCTTCTACTTTGGGATACACCGCATAAAGTTTTTCAGGTAGCGCCGGTCTTCAAGGTGCAATGGGGTTGTTGGCGGCACTGGCATCAACAAACTGTGTGGACTGTTCCTGACCGTCCGTGGGAAGTTGATCTGATCGTGGGGAACTGTTTACTGGTTCCCGCTCAGGCCTTCCGTGACCACGGATTGATGAATTCAAAGCGATACCCAAACTTCGGCGACGCCGAATTCACCCCGCGACTCCGAAAAGCGGGTTGGAAGCTGTTGATCGACCCTTTATCCCGGGTGTTTTGCCAGCCAAATAACTTGCCCGCGGCCGTTCGCAAGATGAGTATCCGACAGAAAGCGAATGCCCTTTTTTTTGACCTCAAACATATTCAGAATCTCCGGCGGAGGTTTTTTGGATATTGGGACGGTGCCCCAAGCCGACCTGAGGGCGTAGTCGGTTTCTTTGTATTCTTTTTGCGGATCGCGACCGGAAAGAATTATGAGGGTCAGTGGGGCGAGCATCAGCCCGAACGGCCCCTGAAGGACGTGTTTGCTGATCGGGTCGTCAGTTGATGAAAGCAATAAAGCTACCAAAACATCTAGACCAGCGTCTCAAATGAAAAAAGTGATCTATGCATGGAATTACCTTGAATGGGGCGGGGCTCAGGTACATTTCCTTGCATTGATCAAAGAGGCCAGGAATCATTTCGACGTCTTAGTCGTTCTTCCATCCGGTTTTGACGAGAAATTCCTTTCTTATCTTGGCGAACTAAACGTCAGCTACGAATTATTTACCCCACCCGCTGATTATTCCGCCGCGACCACAATTTTTGAAAAGATACGTAGGCATTATCGGAAACTCAAAAGCGAAGCGGCTCTGCTTAAGATTTTGCTAAAAAATGATCTTTCACATTCTGTCATCCACATCGATCTCTTGCCTCACAGTTCACTCTTGATCTTGATCTTGCTCGCGCTTAAGACGGACGTTTTTATCACATCGCATAACGCGCTACCGGCTGTTTCCAAAATGCGGGAGAGATTGTGGAGAATCAAGGCCGGGATCATTTCTAAGTTCGCCACGTTCCACGTTTTCTGCTCGAACGAACACGCTAAAAGATATTTTCAGGGACACTATGGCGATCGAGTTGCCTCGGAAATAAAAGTGACCTACACGAGTATAAATCCCGACGAGATAGAATCCGCAAAGAACGTAGGATTCGACCGAGATGCTTGGTTTCAACGGTTAAATATTTCGGCAAATGCATTTGTCGTTCTGACCGTTGGAAATTTTATCGATCGCAAAGGTCGCTGGACGCTTCTTGATGCGGCGAAAGCAATCCACGCAAGACCGGGCAATGATGACGTTTTTTTTGTTTGGCTTTCGCCACAGTTACCTATTGAAGCGGATGCGAGAAGGGTTGAAGGGTTTGGGTTAGGTCGGAATTTTCAACTGCTACTGTCAAATGAGATCGGTGGCGAAAGGATCGATGTTCTGAGATTCTTTATGATCGCCGATGTATTCGCCTTGCCGAGTTTTGTTGAGGGCCTCCCGATCGCGCTTTTAGAGGCGATGGCGATCGGCGTTTCGTCGATCTCAACGAATGTCTACGGAATTCCCGAAGCGCTAATAGATGACAGGACCGGTTTACTTATCGAGCCCGGTGATAGTGAAGGTCTAGCTGAAACCATTGGGAGACTGAAAGAAGATCCGGAGCTACGCAAACGATTGGCGAAGAGCGGCCGCGAATTCGCGATCCTTCAGTTTGATGAACGCGAGGTCGCCCGGCGTGTTGTAAGGGAGTACATGAAGACTCAAGAAAATGGCGAGCAATAATTCAAAGGCCCGGCGAAGTGTTTTCTTGAACTCCGTATTTGGCGTCCTCGCCTGGTTTTTGCCGATAGTTCTTGGTTTTTTTTCAACCCCTATTATTGTTCGTGGGCTCGGAACGGAAGAGTACGGCGTATACGCGATCATTCTGGGGTTTCTAAGTTATTCGTTTACTTTTGGCATTGGGAGAGTCGCGTCAAAGTACGTTGCTGAGTTTGAGGCATCGGGAAACGACGATGGTATTTCAAGAGCGGTCTCGGCAACACTTCTGTTTAGCGTGGCAGTTGGAGCTATAGGAGCAATTCTGTTGGCTTTTTTTACGCCATGGTTAGTTGCAAACGTACTGATCCTCCCAGAAGCTTTTCGCCCGAAAGCTGAAATCGGCTTGTATTTAGCGTGCTTCGCCGGCTTGATGGTAATGATCTCGCAGGTGTTTCAAAGCACTCTCCAAGGTGCACATCGGTTTGGTAGTTATTCTGTGATCGCAAACCTAAATGCAGTATTGCTGAGCGGTGGTAACATTGCTTTAGCTTTGAACGGTTATGGATTGGTCGAATTGGTCGCATGGAATCTTTTCACAGTGATCACCACCGGCGTCCTGTTTTTTGTCACAGCGATCACCGCAATACCAAATTTTCGTCCCACGCTAAATATTGGAAAGGACGTCGGATTTGCAGTACTAAAATACGGCCGAAACATCATTCTTTATCAGGTCTTCGCGAACTGCTTTTTTCTTTTTGAAAGGAGTTGGGTGATTCGAAAATTTGGCCCGGAAGCTTTAACATTTTATTTCGTTCCGATGCTGGTCGGCATTTACCTTCACGGACTGATCTCAAGCTTTGGCCTCGTAATTTTTCCGAGAATTAACGAATTGCTAAACGATCGCGAGCGGCTTTTAATTTTGTACGGACGCTCGAACCGATTGATCCTTGCGATAGTTGTTTTGACCGTTACGACCCTTGCTGCCAGTGGAAAGAGTTTTCTGTTGGTGTGGGTCGGGCCTGAGTTTGAAGCGTCATCATACTGGTTGCTGGTGATTCATGGGCTCACATTCGGACTTATTGCGATAATCATCATCCCTTGGGGTTTAGCGGAAGCCTTTCACGCGGCTTCCATCAACGTATTTGTTACATTCGCATGGTTAGTTATCGGCAGCAGCCTGATGTATGCGGTTGGAACGTCGTTCGGGATAGAGGGTATTGCGGTGGCGAGACTCACAGCTGTATTGGCAACTATGCCGGTCATATTTTACATTGAGAAACGTTTCCTAGGACGAGTTCAAATCGGATCGTGGTCAATGACGGTCTTAAAGATCGTCCCGGCGTCAGTGTTAATGTTTGTCGCACAATGGTTCGTTTTGCGCAATATGGTAAACGGTTGGTTTTCTCTAATACTCGCGGTCGGAATCGGGAGTGGAATTTATACAGCTTTGCTGTACAGTATCGGATTGCTAGACAGCAATGAGATTGACGAATTGAAGAACCAGTTATTTCGACGTGGTGCCCAAGAAGGCTAATTGATGAACACTCCCCTGAAATTGGTCCAACGCTTAGAGGTAATTCGCGAACTTTGCCGCGGAAAGCGCGTGCTCCACCTAGGCTGCACCAATTTCCCCTACACGAAGCAGGCGATCGAGCACAATATGTTACTCCATTTTGAACTCGAGAACATCGCATCGCACGTAACGGGTTTCGATTACGACCAAGAAGGGCTCGACATCTTGGCTGCTCATGGCTCAACCGCTCTATTTCGCGCCGACCTGGAAAAGTTGGACGAGGTTTTGTGCGATGAAAAGTTTGAGGTCATTGTTGCCGGTGAGATGATCGAGCATCTAAACAATCCAGGACTTTTCCTTCAGGGGATCAAACGGTTCATGGCCGAAGAAACTCGGTTGGTCATCACAACAATAAACGCTTATTGCGCACTTCGAATTGCGATCTACGGCGTAAGAGGGAACGGTGGAACAAATGAACCGGTACACCCCGATCATATTGCATACTACTCGTATTCGACGTTGCGTCTGTTGCTTGAGCGTCACGATTTCAATGTCGACGACTTTATGTTTTACGACATTGGTAATGAACACCGGCCACATAATCGTGCGATCCTCAATATCATCAATGACATTGCCGTAAAGCTATCGCCTCAGTTAGCTGACGGGATCATTGCTGTATGCCGGGTAAAGAAATGACCAATGGAACCCGCCGTCGACGAACCTCTAACCGAACAGAGACAAGAAGTGACTCAATTTGTTAAACTTACTGTTTAGCTTTCTTATGGTCCGTAATACTTCAGCTATCGATATATTGCCAGGCTCTCGCACGGGAGTGCTAGGTCAGTCGGCTCAGCCGAACCGAATGCTTTACGCAATCGGGCTGCTTTGGGGCGCCGTTCTCTTATCGTTGATCGCAATGGCTTGGCTCTTTGGTATTTTTGAAGAACCGCAGGGATACAGCTATTTGCTACCATGGTGCTTCGCGACCGGAATAGTCGTCGGGTTTCCAATTGTTTACCAGCTTTATCACGACCGATTCGACCCGTTTCACCCAGTTGTTTTTGCAGCATGGTCGTATTTTCTACCAGGATTCTTCATAGGCGGAATGACGCTCGCACTGGGTATCTCCCAGCCATATTATTTGGCGTATGTTCTGGATGAGAAGACCAATCTTCCACTTTCATTTGTCTATGTGATCCTTGGATTTGCCGGGCTTGGCCTTGGATTTCTTCTGCCGCTCGGAAATCGCGTCGGCAACCTAATCGGGGACCGGCTGCCTGATTGGAATTGGTCGCCTGAGCAGATCCTTAAGCCTACCTTGATTCTGATGATGCTGGGACTAACCAATATGGTCTTGGCGTTTACTTTCGGGATTCTCGGATATCAAAAGGTTGAAGAGATCGGCACCTATGATGGCCTGATCTACATGCTTTCGCTTTTTTGGTTAATGTCGAGTTTCGTGCTTTGGCTATACATCTTTCGTAGTGAGAAGTTCTACACAAAACACTATCTGATTCTTGCATTGCTGATCGGTACCGCGACAGCCAAGTCTGCTTTCCAGGGAAATCGCGGAAGTCTGATCACGGTATTTTTTCTAATTGCTTTCGCCTATGTAAGTGCAAAGGGAAAGATCGGCCTGAAGCAAACATTTGTCGGCGGATTGCTAATCGTTGCAGCTCTGCTGATCGGAATGGTTTACGGCACAACATTTCGAAGTATCAAGACGACGCAGGAAACAATGAGCATGGATCAGTATGCCGTTGTTGTGGGCGATACTTTCTCGGCAATAGGTTCCCAAAATATGGGCGATAACCTCGCAAAAGGTTTTGGAGCATTAGGAGATCGGCTTGATTCGATCAGCCCGCTGGCCGTAATCGTTTCGAACTATGAACAGCTTGCCCCGTTAGAGGAAGCCTACGGGTTTTCGAATAACATCTGGAATGAACTTGCCGTGTTTGCCATACCCCGAGTCGTTTGGCCTGACAAACCTGTCACGATCGATCCCGCGAAATACGGTGATCTCTATTTCAACTATTCGGACAATGCATTCGCCGTAACGCCGATGGGCGATCTGCTTAGGAATTTTGGCCCTTGGGGTGTTCCTTTAGGCATGATCGTACTCGGTTTTATTCTTCGGATGATTTACGCAGCTCTACGTGAAAACCGATCCTTTTCGTTTTGGCGGTCTGCAATGTTTTACATGCTGATCACTGCGGTCTCATATGAAGCCACCTACAGTGCGATAATTCCGTTCTTGATCAAAGTCTCGATCATCGCATTTGGCGGCATACTCATAATTAGGTTCTTTGCCGGCTCGGGCGGATCATACTCAATGAATAATCAATCTAGAGGAGTTGTTTGATAACTAAATGACAGTTCGCGTTTTTACAAATGGCTGTTTCGACCTATTGCATCCAGGGCACATCGATCTTCTTAATAGAGCCCGGGCGCTCGGTGACCATTTGACGGTTGGTATTAACAGCGACGATTCCGTGCGCAAGATCAAAGGGAGTGATCGCCCGGCGATGACGGCCAATGATCGAAAAGCTGTTCTTCTAGGTCTGCGATCGGTCGACGAAGTGCATATTTTTGATGAACTTACACCAGAACGCTTAATA
>JBBSKW010000029.1:0-26338 GCA_038256005.1 Pyrinomonadales bacterium | reverse complement strand
TATGTGAGAACTTTATGAAACACATCTTTAAGATTGCGGCGGTCGGGTTGTTTGTTTTTGCGGTGCAGGCTTCGGGGCAGAGGGCAGCGCAGGTTGCCACGCCGGTTCCAGTTGCGACCGCAGTTGCGATATTGCGGGCTGAGGACGCGCGAGACTTTGTTGCGCTCAAGCCGTTTATGTCGAGCAAGAATCTCGCGGTAAAAAAACGTGCGGCGCTGGCAGCCGGGCGGATCGGCAACGCGGCGGCTATTCCGGCTCTTGTCGAAATGCTTGAGGCCAACTTGAAGACGCCGAGCGTTTTGGCGACGGTTGTGTTCGCGGTCGGCGAGATCGAATCGATAGCTGGTGCCGACGTCATAATGCTGGTCTTGAAATCAGAGTCTGGTTTTGGACAGCGAAATAGGGCGTTGCTTGCCCGAGCCGTGGAGGCCGCAGGCAAGATCGCCGCCGCAAATCCGAATGAGGCCGTGTCAAAAGAGCTAGCTCTCGCGATCGTAAGAGTAATCGACGATGAACGCGCGGAACGTGCCGTTTCGCCCTCAACCGAGGTTGTCCGAGCGGGCGTAACGGCAATTCTCCGAACGCGGCCCGAAGGCGGAAGCGAGGCGGTCGCAGCGTTCTTGGGGCACTCCGATCAGGCGTTGGTGGCAGACGCTCTGAACACGCTTGCTCGGCTGCGTTACAAAGGTGCGAACGAAAAGGTCCGTGAATTATTCAAGGCAGCTGACCCGGTCGTTCGCGCGAACGCGGCAAGGCTGCTCGGTGCTGCAGACGTCAAAGGATCAGCCGAGTTGCTGGTGAACGCGGCGACAAAAGACAAGGACAGCCGTGTGCGTGTTTCAGCGATACGTTCGCTAGGCGCATTGAAAGTCGCAGCGACCGCCGAACCACTTATCAAATATGGCCAGACGCTGATGAGCGCCTACGCGAAGGCCGTAAAGCCTGATTACATTCCGGCGGAGCACAGCGAATTCATCGAGCTCGCAACCGCGATCGGGCAGATTATCCCGAATACATATAATGAGGCAGCGGTTGAACTATTCCGCCAGTTTGGAAAAGTGGACAAGGGACACACACCCGAGGTTTATATTGCCCGGCTGCGAGTCGCTCCCGGACGCGGCGATGACGGCAAACCTGATCTTTCGCACTGGCGGCAATATCGGACGCTCGCTCTGCTAATTGGCGAATGGTCGACGCTCGAGGTTTCACGCGAAGAAGCGGTCAAGATGAAGGCCGAAGCACCGGATATTCTGCGGCCGCTGGCTCAGGCTTTTGCCGAAGCAGATCCCATGAACGATGCCTACACGATCCTTGCCGCACCGGACGTTCTGCAAGCGTACGCTCGATTTAAGAAGGACGATCTCGGGCAACTGCTGCGGACCGCTCTACAGAACAAGAGCGTGCAAATACGTTCGACAGCCGCAGACCTGATCGCCGATCTTCCGCCGACAAAAGAGAACGCAGACGCCGTAAAGGCGGCCTTTGGACGCTCGCTGATCGATGACAAGACGGAGAATGATGCAACGCTTTCGCTGCTTTCGGCGGCGGTGAAGTTAGATAAACCGGGTTCCTTTGACGCACTTCGGCTGGCGTTAAATTCGTCAGATCATTTGGTTCGCAAGCGAGCCTATGAGCTGATAAAGGCGAACAAGCTTGAAGACGATTTTGAAGATGCCGGTGAACGTGCCGAACCACTACGGCTTCGCAATCCCCGCGGCGGCTCACGACTCGGCGTGATACTGCATAATGATACTGATTATCGCCGTGCGGCCTTGAGAAGGAATGGAACCGTTCGGGCCGTTTTCACTACACAGAAAGGAAACTTTACGATCGAACTGCTTCCTGACGACGCACCGCTGACGGTGGATAATTTTATCAAGCTTGCGAACGCTAGGTATTTCGACGGGCTCGAGGTACACCGCGTCGTACCCAATTTTGTCATGCAGGACGGCGATCCCCGCGGCGACGGTTCGGGCGGCCCGGGCTATTCGATCCGCTGTGAAATGAACATGGTGCCGTTCGAACGCGGTGCCGTAGGCATGGCGCTAAGCGGGAAAGACACCGGCGGCTCGCAATGGTTCGTTACCCACGCTCCGCAACCGCACCTCGATGGCGGCTACACCGTCTTCGGCAAAGTGAACGAAATTGGTATGAAGGTCGTTGATAATATTGTGCGTGGGGACAAGATCTTGACGGTGCGAATAGTTGGGAGATGATCGGCATCTTCAGTACAGAGACCACGGAGGCTTCTAAAACTCTGCGTCCTCTGTGTTCTCGGTGTTAAAAATTCGTTATGAAAGACATAGAACGCCAGCAGGTGCAGATCGATGAGGGGCTGGATAACCTGTCGCATTATCTCGACGGGCTCTTTCGTATTCCCGGCACGACGTGGCGGTTTGGGCTTGATTCGCTGATCGGGCTGGTGCCGAACGTCGGCGATACGCTTACGTCGTTCGCGTCGTTTTACATACTGCTCGCAGGTGTGCGGTACGGCGTGCCGAAGATTACGCTGCTGCGGATGGCGTTCAATATCGCGGTTGATTACGTTGTCGGGATAATACCGTTCGTCGGCGATGCGTTTGATTTCTTTTGGAAATCGAACAAGCAGAACATGGACCTGATCCGTACTCGTGCGACCGGAAAAACGGGAACCACTTCAGATTATATTTTCGTTTTTGCAATAATCGGCGGGCTGATACTGCTGCTGCTCAGCTCGATCCTCATTAGCTTTTACATCATCAGCGTGATCTTTTGGGAGATCTTCACGGGGAATATCTGAAATGTGTCAGTAGTCCGCACCTAAGTAAGGGCCGACTCGGCCACAAGCCCTTACTTACGTGCGGGCTACTGACACGATTCTTAGGCACCGGCCGCTTCGGCTTTTGGTGCGAACATCTTGTCGAGAGCACCCTGCAAAACGCTGACGCCGAATTCGCCGGCGGCACGCGTTTTTAGTTTTCCTTCGGCATCGAAAAGATAATAGACCGGGACCCAGCCTTGCTCGTTCTGAAACGCATCTTTTACCTTGTGCAAACTATCGACCGCAGTGGGTTCGGTGATTTTGTTGTCGCGGATCGCCTGATCAACGGTGTCGAGATCGGTGTCCGCTTCGTATCGCGGCATGTGTACCGCTATCGTCTGAAGACCAAGTTCACCGTACTTCTTTTTGATGTCGTTCAATTGCGGCATTTTATCTTTACAGATACCGCACGAAACCGCCCAAAAATGGACGAGCACCGGCTTGTCTTTTATAGCTTCCGTCGTGTTTTCGAGCGAGCCGTTGAACCAGGTGGTCGCACCTTCGAACGACGGAATCGGGTCTCCAATTCTCATTGACATTTCTTTTCTCCAATTTTTTTCCCACAGAGTACACGGAGGATATTTGAGGTATTAGCTCAAATATCCCTGTGTTATCTTTGGCAAAGAATTCTTACACGCTCAGATTTTCCTGTCCCGGTGTCCAGTTCGCTGCACAAAGGCCGCCGGTCTGAAGGCCTTGCAGAACTCGAAGCGTTTCATCGACCGAGCGTCCGATGTTCAGGTCGTGAACGACCGAATACTGAAGCACACCTTCCGGGTTGATTATGAACAGTCCGCGCAAAGCGATGTTCGACTCTTCGACCAGGATGTTGTACTTTGCCGCAAGCTTGCCGCCTACGTCCGACGCTAGCGGATACTTAACGCCTTCGATGCCGTTCTTGTCCACCGGCGTTTTCAGCCATGCGCGGTGCGAATGGACCGAATCGGTCGAGATACCGACAACTTCGGCGCCGATGCCCTGAAGTTCCTCCAATCGATCCGAAAAGCTGATCAACTCGGTCGGGCAAACGAACGTGAAATCGAGCGGGTAGAACAAAAGTACGAGCCATTTGCCCTTGTAATCGGAAAGCTTGATGTTCTCGCCAAGCGTTTCCATGTTCTTGGTTGATGGTAGGTTGAAATCCGGTGCCGGCTTTCCGACCTTTGCGAATTCGACCGCCGTTGCGGGTGAAAGTGCTGTTGCAGTTGCTGTTGACATATTATTATTGCTAACTCCTAAGTATTAATTTCGCCACAGAGCACACGGAGACTTCAGAGCTTATTGAATATCTAACTCTGTGTTCTCTGCGCGCTCTGTGGTTAATTTGCTTTTGCGCAGTCTGGGCACTTGCCTCGAAGCGTAAACTCCAGTGATTCTGGTTTGAATTTAGAACGGCGTGCGGCCTGTCTCATCAACTCGGCCGGTTGTTCCATTTCGATATCGACCAGCATTCCGCACTGTGTGCAGATCGCGTGGTCGTGTCGGTGAGTCGTGCGGTCGAAACGGCTGGCGCCGTTGCCGAAACTGATCTCGGCAATGTGACCCGCATCTTTCAAAAACCGCAGGCTGTTATAGACGGTTGCAAAACTTATCGTCGGCAATTTTCCCTTTGCCGCCGTGAAAACTTCGTTTGCGGTCAGGTGCTCATCTGCCTCGCGGATGACCCGCAAAACCACCTCACGCTGCCGCGTTAATCCCAAATCCTTTATCGTATCTGTTACCACTTTATTGCTCGTAAAATACTATTTGTAAAATATAACGACCCGTGCTCGAATTGATATTAGAATAATTCTAAGTTTCATTAATGTCAAATCAAATTTTGTTTCTGGGGTGTCAACGATCGCAATAGGGTAATACAGGTTTTCGCCCAGCAATACAAAGACCGCATTACCAACATTTAGCGTGAAACACCTCGCGCGCTTTCTTATCGTGGAACATTTCACAAACGCGAAAAAGACCGCCTCGAGCCGTCCTTTCGGTAAAGCAAAAGATAATTGTGCGTTTATGGACGTTGAGGAGTAAATAAGTCCAGATCCTTCGTGGATGGCAATGAATCCTTTACATCCGGGCTTTTCGGCTTCGTTACGCGAACTATCGTCGATACCTTTGCGGCTCCCGGCGGTATGGGCGTCTGAATACGATGGACGAATCCCGGTTCCGTAAGCACTTTGTAGCCACTTGGCACCGCAAATAGCGATGCGTCGGGTTCGGCACGAACTAAATTGGTTAATTTATAGCTTTGTTTGCCAAATCTCGGGTCGGAATGTTCGGAAAAGACGGTCAGTTGTAGGTCATTCGAATACCAACGGTCATATACGATTTCTATCTGTCGTTCGTTTCCGATCGCACCTGCGGGAATAGCAGTCGTTGTCCGCTTGCCTTCTGCCAAAACGCCTTCGAAATCGCGTGAACCAAGCTCTTCGGTCTTCGTTTCGAATTTCTGAAAACCCGCCGCGAAAGCAGGCATCGGCGGCAAAGGCGGCATTGGAGCCATCGGCGTGCCTGCGACATTACGCAGGCCCGAAACTACGGCAAGCTCTTCGGCAGCACGGTCAGTCGTTGCGGCTCTCGGTGCGGCTTGAGCACGGATCAACGCCGTGTATCTTTCGGCAATTGCAGCATCGCCCGGCTTTGGGGTCGTCATCCAAACTGCTCCGGGTGCGACCGCTAATCCGGACATTCGCACGGTCTTTAGCTCGTCATTAAGCATTAAACGCCGACCTGCGACCGGATCTAGTATCGTAATGCCCTCACCGGTTGTGAAATATGTATTGAACAAGCTTCCCGCACTGCTCTGCATTTCGCGGCGAAAACGACCTTCGCTGTTGCGATACATTTTCGTTGTCGAACTGCGTACGATGCGGTTGCCGTCGGTCAAAACCTGGACGCTTTCGCTAACGGCATGGGCCGAAAACGGCGAGCCCTTGACGATCTTATCCGTGCTTGACGCGATCTCGGCGATAACCTTCGCCTCGCTTTGGCCATAAGCGTCAAACCCAAGCAAAATAAACAATGCAAATACTGTTAAAATCTTCATGATATCCCTTATTTCACGATCCTGATGCCGCGAGCAACGCCGTCCGGCCCGACCAGCAGATCCGCCTTTACCGAATCCGACTCGTTCTCAAGCGGCAGATCGACGCCCATTGCGAATAGCGACGAACGCGACATATCAACTCGGATCACACGCCCGCCGCGGGCCGTTTCCGAAGGATCGCCGGCATAGGTTAGCGGATAAAACTCGGCAGTCGTTGAACTTGTCTCATCTTGAGCGGGCTTGCTTTGCCGCGGCCGCGAATTCATTTCCCGCGTCGATGCCCGAACCCGCACAGGAGATATTTCCGTCGTGCGAACTGTCGGAGACAGGACACTAATTCGGTCCGGCTCGCTAGATGTAGTTGGACGAGCAGTTTCAACGATCGGTTTCGCGATGGTTGGGGCCGATTCGGCAGGCTTCGCCGTAGCAACGACCTTGTCCTTTGTATTCAGAATTCCGAAGCTTACGGCGATAGCTCCGACTAAGATTGCAGTAGCGACTGCACCTTTAAGAAGTCTGTAGCTAAAAATGGAAGTCTTTGGTGAGGGTTGCTCGACAGGTAAAGTATTGACTCTGCGAAGCACCGCATAGAACAGATCGGGCGAATCAGCAATCGCGTTTGTCGCTTTCGGGTCGAGGACAGACGCCTTTACGATATTCGCCGTGATCTTATCAAGCTGATTGTTTCCTAATTTCCGCATTCTTTTGCCTATTCGATAGACGCCGGTCACCATTCTGCAGTTACAGAATGTTATAAATACTTGCCGATAACTTTTCTTAGCGCTCGTCGTGAACGCCACGCCCGGATCTTTACTTTTGAGCCGGACCAGCCAAGCAGCTCTCCGATCTCGGCGACCGACATATCTTCTGCATACAACATCTGAATTACGGCTCGATCTTCGGGTTCCAAATGGCCGAGCAGTTTTTCGACTAGATCGCGGTCGGATAGTTCGGACGCACCGATCCCAAATCCGCTGCCGGCAAAGCGTTCGAGCATGTTAACCTCGCCATCCGAGAGTTCGCAGCAAAGGTCTTCGGGCTTCCGCTTCTGCTTTCGCAACTGGTCGATGCAGGCATTTACGGTGATCCGGCGAAGCCAGCCCATCATTGAAAATTGATGATCGCCGCGAAATTTCGGCATTTCCATAAATGCCTTAGCGAAAGTTATCTGGACGATCTCTTCAACGTCTTCGTGGCGATTTAGATATTTTCCGGCGAGCCGTACAACGTAGCGTTTATGGCGATCGAAAAGCTGTTCGAACCCTGTTGAGTCGCCTGCGAGAAACAGATCAACAAGCTGCCGATCGGTCCGCTCGGATAAAATGCGCGGGCCACCGAATTCGGCATTTTCAGCCAAACCCATCATCGCCTCGTTTTCCAGAAGGTTCGGCAAACTTTGCATTACGGAATTCGAATTTCGCTTGTGCGATCAGAGCAATAGACGCCTGAAGATGAACATCGGTTACAACGGATTACATACGAGAAAAACCCGGGATCGGTTTATATGAAAACACCGCCGGGTTCACGTTTGTGCGAGAAATCACGGAAAAAGTGAGATTACTTTACGAGCCGAACGAAACGCCGCTTTGCCTGAACGATCAGGCCGGGACGTTTTGAAGTGACCGTGATCGTACGTTCAGATTCGCCTTCATTGATCGCGATCTTGGGGACGTAGGTGACAACATAGCTTGAATCGATAAATGCGGCAACCCGCACCGCTTGCTGGATCATTTCCTCGCCATCGACCGGAATGATCACGGTTCCATTGGTGTTTTCCGCGAGTGTTAGCAGTGCTTCTTCGCTGGATTCGAGCTCTTTCTTCCGCTCACGCATCTTCTTAAGATATTTGCGGTCAACAATTATAGTCGGCCCGATCTTTGGTGCACGGGCAATGTCGCGGGCGCCGTTTGGAAGCGTGGCTGCTATCTCATCCGGCATTGCTTTTGGCGGCGGCGATTTCGAAATGCCCTTTGTACGCGGCTCTAGATCGTTCGATTCCATCCGCGTGTAGCTGATCACATGAACGCTAATGTCGGTCGACAGTAACCGCTTCATTGCCGCTGCCCGCTCAGAATCGCCGTAAAAACTGTCGGTTCCGTCGGTGATGAGTACCAAGTGCCTGTTATCACGCGGTTGCTCGATCAGCAATTCGGTAGCTTTCGTGATCGCATCAACAAAGACCGAACGTCGGCCGAACTTGGTCCGCCCGATCGCGGCCCGAAGATCTTCTCGCGACTCGGTCCAAGCGGTGACTATCTCGGTCTTGTCGCTGTACTGCATTATCAATATCTGATCATCTTTGCTAAGGGCATCGATCACCGCCGCCATCGTCCTTCGCGTCTGATCAAGGCTCTTCTTAAACCGCATCTCGCCGCCCGTATCCATAACGATCAGAACATTTGCGGGAGTTCGGCGAACGCTCGCCGGTTGGTGAAGAATATTGTTGTCCGTGATAACGAGATCGGCATCCTCTACATCACGGAAGAATTTCCCGCTTTCGTCAGTCGCCAGAATGTTGAGCTTGATCTCTTCAGTTTCGACCTTTACAGTCTCTTCCGGAGTTGGGGACGGAGTCGGTTGGACGCGTCCGCTCTGTGCCGATGCCAAATTGGCGAAGCATAGGACCAAAATGGCTAAAAAGGTGGCTCGTATAATCATCTGACGTTTGGGAATAGGATGTGCGGTTTAGAGCTTCGGATGCTTTTTAACGAAATCAATGAGATTTCCGACATACGAATCGAATCGCGGACACTTAACGCCGAAAGGTGCAAGCATCTCATCTGCTACCTTCGTATCGTACGTTTGCGAAATGAAGAAGTAAGGAACAGCCGAATGCGGTAGGCCGGTAGAGGGCGGCGAGATCGGTGAATTGAGAAACATTTCTACCAGCGGCGACGGTGGTGTAATTACCGAAGGCTTACCAACCAACTTTTTTGCTATCTGATCGAATAGTTCAGCCGTAGCAAGCGGCCCAGGATCTGCCAACGCGATTGTTTTTCCGACCGTCCGCTCATCGCCCGCTAGCGCAACCATCGCAGCGACGACAAAATCAACGGGCACAAGGTTTAACTTAACGATCTCGTTTCCAACATTCACCACTCGGAGCAGACCGGGAGCGATCATCAGGTACTGGATTAAGTAATAGATGCCGTCGTATTTCGCGGTTTCGCCAGTTTCGGAATCGCCTACAACCACCGACGGTCGATATATAGTCGCCGGAAGCTCGGACTTGAGCTTCTCTACTTCCATCTCGGCCAAATACTTCGTATCTTCGTAGAAATTGCGGAAGCCCTCAGAATGCTCTAGTTCCGTTTCTAAAATACGATCCGTTCGCCTTCCCGCCACATAGCACGTAGATACATAGTAATAACGCGAAAGGTTTTTGATCGACCTTGCGAAGTCGTTTACATTCTTCGTACCTTCAACATTGACCGAAAATGCAAGATCCTTCTTAACGCCGAGGTCATAAACGGCCGCCAAGTGGTAGATCTCATTCACGTTTTCAAAAAGCTCAGTCAACACTTCGTTAGATATCCCCAATTTCGGCTTCGTGATGTCGCCTTCGACGATCCGGAATTGTTCCGTTGATATCCCGCGGGCCGCGGCTATCCGTTTGATCTCAGATCGTGCTTGTTCAACGAACGCAGGCTGCACCAATAGGCACATTGCCGTTTCAACAGATGCAAGGCGCTCGACGAGACGTCCCGCGATAAAGCCCGGAAATCCTGTAATGAAAATTGTGTGTTTCTGCTCCACTACCTAGTTTTCAACATGTGGAAAAATAATAAGCACCTTGCCAATATTTTCGTCCGCCTCGACCCGTGCGTGTGCTTTTGATATCTGTTCTAGCGGAAAGACCGAGTCGATTATCGGAAAAAGTTTACCGTTTACTAGATGCGGCAAAATATCTTGTCGAAACGCCGCGATCGCCGCCGCCTTTTCTTCCGTCGGTCTGGATCGAAGAACAGTTCCTGTGACCGTCAAACGTTTTCCGAGCATCAAACCCATATCGAGTTCCGCTTTTCTGCCAGCGGTTAACCCGACCAAAATTATCCGCCCTTTGGGCGCCATCGCCCGAAGTTCTTCCGGGAAATATTCACCGCCAACAAGGTCGATCACGACGTCCACACCGCGACCATCGGTTAGTCGCAACACCTCATCAGCAAACGCCGGTCCTTCGTTTGTTACAACTATGTGATCAATAAAAGCGGAAAACTCTTTTAGCTTTTCGGCCTTTTCTACGCTCCGCGTTGTGCCGATCACGGTCGCGCAATTGTGCTTAGCGATCTGTGCTGCGGCAAGTCCTACTCCGGATGCGATCGCATGGATCAAAACCGTTTCGCCCGGAGAAACTTCCGCCTGCGAGACAAGGGCATCGTGTGCCGTTACATAAACTTCAGCGATCGCCCCGGCCGCTTCCGCGCCCAAACCGTCGGTTGAAAATACGAGTCGTTCATCAACATTGATGAACTCCGACTGCGCCTCGCCCGAAGTAATTCCCGCAACGCTGTCGGCGATCGAAAATGCATCAACGCCATCGCCCATGGCGACCACTGTTCCTGCGAACTCAAGGCCGGGCCGATGCGGATCGAAACCGGCCGGCGGCGGATAAAGCCCGCGACGCTGCAAAATATCGGCGCGGTTTATTCCGGCGAAAGAAACACGAACTAATATCTCACCGGCATTTGGCCGTCCCGTTTCGGCGATCTCGCGGATCTCCAAATTCTCGCGGCCGCCAAATTCTTTGATGAAGACTGCTTTCACTTTTATTTCAACTTTGCCTCTACGTTGTTCGCCGAGAGTGTATTTCCGGTCGCTCGTTGCAGCTCTGCGATCGCCTTGTTCAGCTCGGTCCGGGCACGAAGTTCGTTCGAACGAGCCGCGGTCAACGCTGTCTGGCGTTCGAGAACGCGATAGACATCAGATTGCCCCTCGTCCAATTTTCGCTGTTCCGATTCGTATTGCTTTTGCGTATTCTCGCGTGCGACCGAAGCCGTTCGTAGTCGTACTTCCGCCGTTCGAACCGATTGGATCGCATTTCGAACCTCCGCTTGGATCACCTGCTCAAGTGATTCACGCTGAACATCAAGCCGTTCGGCTTCGACACGTGCCCGGCCCAAATTCGCCTTTGATGTCTTATCGCCAAACAGCGGCAGATTGAACTGCACCCCGACACGATAGGTCGGATATCGGTTCGTGAATATCCCGCGAAGCGGATTTCCGGTCAACAATGCCAAGTTCTCTTGCTGCTGTTGGCAGGCGGGTGAATTCGGATCGGTCGAACACGCAGTTGGGAATGTCGGGTTGAAGTTCGGATTCTCAGTTCCACCGATACCAGCTGAATTGTAGCTTGCTATCAGATCGATCTGCGGCTTCGATTGGTTCTTGTAGAACCGCTGATCGACGTCATTAATGTCGCGTTGGAATTTATTGATCTCGATCTCAGCACGATTATTTAGCGCAAGGCTCAAAGCGTCGTCGAGCGTTGTATTTGGCACTGAGCGTTCGACCGATTCGACCGGCACGATCGCTTCGTTCCAAAGCGGTGCGTTGCGGTTTGGCGAGATCAAATTCTTGAGCAGATTTTCGGCGATGTTCACAATGTTGAGTGCGTCATAAACGGCCTGCTCGTAATTCGCCACCTGTGTTTCCGATGCAACGATGTCGATCGGCGCTAGCTGCCCTTCGTCGACAAGGCGACGATTGTGCTCAAGCTGCTGTTTCGCTTCGCGAACGCCGTCGCGCTGAACTTGCAGGTTCCGCAAAGCGTAAGTCAGATCCCAATACGAACGCTCGACCGCCGCGACTACCTCGATCGACCGTTGCTTGAACTGCGAATCCGAAATGTCGATATTGCGCTTCGCGATCTCGATCACGCGACGGGGTTGATCGATAGAACGGCCGCGAAGTAACGGCTGCGTTAGACTAAAGCCGAGGCTTGAATTGAGCTGCGGACTCAGTATCGAGATCGGGTTATCGGTCGTCACGCGTTGATTGTTAAACGTTCCGGTCAGTACAGTTCCATAACGCGGAACGTAACCGGTCAGGCCCGCATTTCCAACAAATGCACCTTGCGTCGTACTCTGATTGCTGCTGAAAATACTGACGTTCGGAACAGTCGAGCGGTCATAGTACGCCTGGCCGCTAAAGCGAGGTTCGTAAAATCCACGCGCGGCCTTCAGATCAAATTCCGCGATCGAATTCGTCTTGCGCGAGACCTCAATATCGCGGTTGTTTTCGAGCGCGAGTGCGATCGTCTCGCTGAGCGACAGCGGCCGCTGACTAGTCGTCGTTACCCCTACGCGTTCAAGATTCGGAAGGCTTCTGTCTGTTGACGAATAGTTAGGAGCGATCGAGGGAACGGCCGGAACATTCTCCGGATAGATTCCTTTCTGGTCGGCAACGAACGGTGTCGGCGATTGTACCGGCGACGGTGGTTCGCCCTGGGCCGCAGCGGCCGCAGCGAAGATCAACCCCGTGATTATCGTTAAAATGTATGATCGCGAACTCATAAAAAATAAAAACGTTCGATCTAAAGAAAGCTAATTCTTTCCGAACAGCGAACTCGTTGCCGACGAAAAAGTACGGCGTATTCCGCCAAACATCCGATCCGAGAATCGCGTGACATATTGAAATAGTTTCATCTCGGAAAGGTCATCAAATATCGAATAAAAGACCGGCACGGCCAATAGAGTTAACAGCAGACACAACGTTTGTCCGCCGACGACGAGCACGCCGATCGAGCGGTTCGTTCCCGAACCGGCACCGGTCGAGAGCACCAGCGGGATCATTCCGGCAACAAGAGCGATCGTCGTCATCAAGATCGGCCGCAAGCGGTCGCGATTTGATTGAATGATCGCGTCGTATCTGTTCATACCCTTGGAACGTAGATTGTTTGTGTGGTCGATCTGCAGGATCGCGTTCTTCTTTACAACGCCGAAAAGCAGCAGTAATCCGAGCCCCGAAAAAATGTTTACGGTTTGCCCGGTCGCCAAGAGACTGAGAATTCCGAACGGTATCGAGAGCGGCAGCGTCAGCAGTATCGTCACCGGATGAATAAACGATTCGAACTGTGCGGCCAGCACGATGTACATAAAGATGAACGACAGAACGATCGCGAGCAGGAAATAATAGAGCGATTTCTGCAGTTCCTTCGATTGCCCGACGTAGCCGGTCGTGTAGCCCGAATTCTTCGGTATGATGTCTTTCACGATGTCGTCGATCGCGGACGTTATGCTCGTTGCCGAGCCGCCGGGACGCGTGTTCGCAAGCAATGTTACTTGTCTTTGCCGGTTCGTTCGTTCAATGGAACTTGGGCCGGTTCCGGGTTCGGTCGTAACAAGCCGATCAAGCGTTACCGTACCGAATTTTGACGACGGAACTACCAGCCGGCTCAAGCCTTCGACGTCGGTTCGGAAACCAATTATCGCCCGAACACGCACGCCGTATTGATCCGTGCCTTGATTAAAGGTCGTCGCTTCCTGCCCCGCCACAAGCGTGTTCAATGCCTGCGAAATGTCGCCGACCCGAACGCCGAGATCAGCCGCCACCTGCCTGTTGATCTTTAGTTGAACCTCAGGCTTACCGGAAATAAGCGTCGAATCTATGTCGACCGCGTCTGGTATCGATCGCATTTTTTCAAGGATCGCGTCGGAATATTCTTCAAGCTTTTTCAGGTCGGGACCGGCGATCAAGAATTGCACGTTGGCGTTTCTGAAGCCGCCGCCGGAAAACGCCTGAACCTGTTGAACACCGGTTCTAAGTTCACCCGCATATGGCGTTAGCAGATCGCGCGTTGCGGACATTAGTCCTTCCTGCGAACGCGAGCGCTCTTTAACATCCGTTAGCTTGACGTAGATCGTGCCGGAATTTACCACCTGCTGCTGTCCGCCGCCGATCGTTACAAGCGTATCGGTTACCCCCGCAAGACCGCGTATCTCAGCAGCGATCCGCTCCATTCTGAGCGATGTTTCGCCGAGGCTCGAACCTTCAGGTGCGCGAACCGAAACTTCGAATTGCGATTGATCATCAACCGGAAGAAAGTTTTTACCGACGAAATAGAAGAGTGGGATTATCGACGCAAATACGAGCACACAGGTAAGGACGATCACCCACCGATGGCTCATCGAAAATCGGAGCATCGCAGTGTACGTGTTCAAAACGTACTTGAACCAACCGCGGTCCTTCGAATGTTTGTCTTCGTCGGAGTGCTTGTCAAGGTTGGTCTCGAGCGTTCCGTCGCCGGCAACATCGCTCTTAAATGCATCGTCTTCGGCGGGCTTTTTCTTCTCACGTTTGATCAGCCGAGCAGCAAGCATCGGCGTTAGCGTAAACGAGACGATCAACGAGACCGCCACCGCGAACGAAGCCGTCAAACCAAAGCTCGACATAAAACGGCCGACGATACCCTGCATAAAACCGATCGGCACGAACACCGCCATCAGCGAAAGTGTCGTTGCGAATACGGCTGGGCCGATCTCTCGCGTTCCCTCGATCGCCGCCTGAAACGGGTTCATTCCCTTTTCTTCGACAAAACGATAGATGTTTTCAAGCACGACGATCGCGTCGTCGATAACGATGCCGACCATCAACGTAAGCGCCAGCATCGTGATCGAATTGAGCGTATAGCCCATCGCGTACATCAATGCGAATGTCGAAATGATCGAGGTCGGAATTGCGAGTGCGGCAATGAAAGTCGAGCGAACACTCCACAGAAATAGAAAAACTACGATCGAAGCCAGTATCGACCCGAGTATCAAATGCTCTTCTAGTGCGGCGACCGAATTTTCGATAAAGATCGAGTTGTCGCCGATAACACGCATCTGAAATCCCGGCGGAAGCGTGCCCTTTATGCCTTTTGCTTCGTCGCCTTGGATCTCGGCGAGACGGTTTTTGATCTCCTGTGCAACAGCGACCGTGTTCTGGCCCGACTGTTTTGAAACAACGAGCGTAACCGCCGGTAGTCCATTCAGCCGAGCCTCGGAACGGACCTCTTCAGCTCCGTCTTCGACATAACCGATATCCTTGACCTTAACGGCGTAATCGCCGCGTGTGGCTACGACGATCTCGTTGAACTCGTCGGGTTTCTTGATCTTCCCGATCGTACGAACCGCAGTTTCCTTCTGCCCTTCATCGAGCCGGCCGCTCGGAAATTCGATATTTTGAATTCGCAACGCTGCCGCGACCTCGACCGCAGTAACGTTATACGAACGCATTTTGTCCGGATCGACCCAAACATTTATCTGGCGTTCCTGGCCGCCGATCAGGGTGATCTGGCCAACACCGTTGACCGATTCGATCCTTTCCTTGATCAGGTTTTTGGCGACCTCGGTTACTTCGCGAAGAGCGGTCGGCGCTGAGACCGTGATTCGCAAAACCGGTGCCGCGTCAGTATCTAGCTTGATCACCGTCGGCTGTTCGGCGGTCTCCGGCAGGTTTGGAATTACTTGTTGGACTTTCTGCTGGACCTCGTTAAAGGCGACTTCGACATCTTTTTCAAGAACGAATTGAACGAAGACCTGCGAGATACCTTCGATCGACGATGAACGAAGTTCATCGATACCGCTGATTGTATTTACCGCTTCTTCGATCTTTTCGGTGATCTCGGTCTCGATCTCTTCGGGCGATGCTCCGGGATTTACGACCGTAACCGTCAGCGTCGGGAAATCGATCTTTGGAAACAGATCGACGCCTAAACTCAAGAAAGAAAACGCGCCCACGACGACCAGCGACAAGATCAACATCGTCGCAAACACAGGCCGCTTAACACAAATTTCTGCTAACCACTGCATAAACTTCTATGTCCAACGTCTAAAGGTCCAATTTCCAAAGTCCACTACTTAAATTTCGCCCCTTTCAGCGAGGAATTCTGCAAATACCTCATGAATCTACCTATAAGTTTTCCCGTTTTGAGTTCCATGATTCAATGTCTTCAAATTTCTCGATCTTCGACATAAAAACTTTACCTAATAGCTCAGACCCGATCCCCTGCATTCAAACTCAACTTGCAGACTTTGGACTTTGTACTCCTGGACAGTGGACTAAATCATTGCCTTACAAACACCCCGTCGCTCAACTGACCAATGTTCGTGATCGCCACCAGATCGCCCTCAACAAGACCGCGTTTTACCTGGATCTTGTCGTTTTCGAGCAGGCCGAGTTGGACGATCACCTCGCGGGCCGCTCCGTCCTTGATCACAAAAACCGTGTTCGTTTCACCGACCGTTCTAACGGCCGTTACCGGGACGATCACGGCCGGTTCTGATTTCGACTGCGTGATGCGAACAGTTGCGAACTGTCCGGGTTTGAGCAATCCATCAACGTTTTGCACTTCAGCTTCGACGTTCAAGACACGTGTCGTCGGGTTAAGACTCGGTGAAATGCGAACTACGGTTCCCGCAAATTTACGATCGGGATAAGCGGTCACCTGGATCGAAACACCTTGACCGGTCGCAACCTTGCCGACGTTTTGTTCCGAAATGTCGATCTTCATTCGAAGCGTCGAGGTTCGGACGATGGTCGCAAGTTTTGCATTCGGAGTGTTGGGTGAAATGAATTCACCTACGTCTGCATTTCGCTCGGAAACATAGCCGCTGATGGGCGACAAAATCACCGTATCGCTGACCGCCTTTTGTGCGGCGTCGACCTGTGTCTGTGCCGTCGCGACGGCGGCGCGAATCGGACCGGCTGCGGCACGAGCCGTTTCAACCTGGGCACGAGCAGTATCTATCGCTTTTATCGCGACCGCCGCATTTGACCGAGCCTCATCGAGCTGGCCTAGCAAGCTGTCGCGTTGTGATTTACGTTGATCATAGATCGAACGCGAGATGTCGCCGGTCGTTACAAGTCGCTCGGCACGGGACAATTCTTTGTTAGCAAGCTCAAGTTGGGCAGTTATCGATTTAACTTGTGAAAAGTCTCTTATTTGAAACGTTTCGCCATCGCGAACGCCGAGCCTTGCCTGCGTTTGCCTCAAATTCGCGATCGCTTGGTCGACATTTGCTTCAGCTTGTTGAACCGATTGCCTTTGCTGCTCGACCTGTGCACGTGCCGTTTCGAGCCGGATATTCGCATCGCGTGCATCAAGCCGAACTAGCACCGCACCTTGCTGAACATAGCTGCCGATATCGAAATTGACCTCAACGATCTTTCCGCCGACGGCCGGCGCAACGTCGCTTTGCGCGTCGCTCGCCAAGTTGCCGGTCGCTTCAATATACGTCGGTATTTGTGTCAGTGTGGCTGCAGCGGTCGTCACTTCGACCGACGCTGCGGCCGTATTCGCATTGCTATTCTCGGCGGTGCCGGAACCACATGCCGATGCGAAGAACACCGCTGCCAGAAAGATAAATGTTCTGTGAACTCTCATTTTGTTCAGTACCCGAAGACGACTCGGGCGTTTTCTATTTACTTACGAATTCCGCTTACTAAAATCTCCGCAAAATTTCGTGCCGCTTTGTCCAATGAAATATCCAGCAGCGTTCGCTCTTTATCCCATAGAATATTGTTGAGTGAATGATGAACCAGCATTCCCATAAATGCCCGAACGGCGATCCGCGGATTGATTCCCCGCATTGCACCGGCCGCCTGCCGTTTTTCTATATAACCTCCGATAAAATCATAAAGTCCGGCAATAAAAGTTTGCACAAATTTGGCCGCAAGATCGTGGTTCTCAAGCGCGGAATATAACAGCAGACGCATAAATCCTTCGTCACCATGGTGCTTTTCAAGCGCACGGATCGCGAGCTGATAAAAGACTTCTAGGTCGTCGCTCCGTTCCATCGCCGCCAGCAGGTCGACGTTTCCTTCCCACGGAAACTGATGCTCGCCGCCCTCGCAGACCTTGCTGTTCAGAATTGCTTCATATAGCTCATCCTTACTCGCAAAATGACGAAAGACCATTGCTTCGGAAACACCTGCGGCCTCGGCGATCTTCTTTGTAGTTGTGCCGCTAAATCCATTTTTTGAAAAGAGTTCGACTGCTCTGACGATTATCTGCTCACGCCGCTCATCGCCGGTCATTCGCCCTTTTTGATCGCAATTAAAGAGATTACCTAACAAATCTGCTCCTCTAATATTCGAAGTAAGTGCTTACTTACCAATGAAAGAAGTAGATTTACATTTCGGGAAATACCTTGTCAAGCGCTTTTTTTCAAATTGAGAAACTTTTCACAATCCAAGACTCAAAGCATTGATTGCAACAGTTCGCGAACTTTTCGCCTCCGGAATTCGTTACAACTATTCTCGAACGCGTTTCATCACACAGCGCGTTCGGCCGGAGACCTTAAAATTTTCTACGGCACAAAAGGAGAGGGAAACTATGTCGGAATTTGAAGCAGAAGTGAAAAAGGCGGAAAAGGAATTGGAACAGAGTCTAGTTCCGGTGGAGAACGATCCGTTCGACGGAGCGAAAAGGGACGAGTTTTTAGGAGATATAAAAATGCAGGCACAGGATTACGGTCAGAAATTTCAGGACGCAGCCGCGAAGGCAAAAGATTACGCGAGCGAGAATTTCGCTTATGCACAGGAAAAATTCAAGGAATTGCAAGCTAAGGACCCAAAAGAACTAGTTGAAGATGCAAAGGAATTTGCCCGCCAGAAACCGGGTCAGACGATCTTGATCTCAGCCGGCATCGGCTTGTTGATCGGTTGGTTAATAAAAGGCCGTAAGTAAGGGGCTCAATTTATAATAAAAAATGCGGGCCATTTCCAGGTCCGCCTTTTCGTTTTTTATGCTTGCGCTTGAGCGTGTATCAGACGTCTTGTTTGGTCGCCAAACAGCACGTCGATCTTTTGAGGTTCGAGCACCGCCGTAACCTCGCCATGGCCAAACTTGGTATGCATCATAGCTTGTCCTTTTCTGTATTTACGAGTGCGGTCGTATGGCGAAGCCGTTTTCGACTTGCCGACCGAGACCGAGGTTTTAACACCGCGGTTGAAGGTGCTTACCCCTTCACATTCGCTGCATATCGCCTTTGAGATCTTTCCCAATTTGGTTACTGTTTCGATGTTGTGCTCGCGTTCGTCGTCGCAACCCGAACACATCAACGAGATCTTGTCGCCAACTGCATATTTTTCTGCTTTCATAACTTTAACCATATATTAAAATCGCCGTCTGCGGCCCGCTGAGCGAAACGTTCGTTTCGGAACGAATTTAGCGGTCGTTGCGATCGGAGCTACTTCAGCACCTCCGAAATTCGGAACGACGATACGCTCGAGTGGCTGCCCGGTCAGCTTTTCGATAGCCCGCATCGATTGTTCATCGGCTACGGTACAAAAAGTGATCGCACGGCCTTTGTTTCCGGCCCGGCCCGTACGGCCTATGCGATGAACATAGTCCTCAGGAACGACGGGAACGTCATAGTTTATCACATGTGAAACAGAATCGATATCTATACCACGGGCCGCAACGTCCGTTGCAACCAGGATCTTCGTCCGGCCGCTCTTGAACGACTTTAGTGCGGCTTCACGCTGCGACTGCGAACGGTCGCCGTGAATGCGGTTCGGTTTGTGGTCCCAACGCTCTAAAACCTGTGCAAGACGGTCAGCTCCACGCTTCGTTCGTGTGAACACTAGCACGCGGTCCATATCTTCTTTCGACAAGATATCCAGCAAAAGCGGCATTTTGTGCTGCTGTGCTACCGGATAAGCGAGCTGTTCGATCGTGATCGCAGCCTTTCCGCGTTTGCTCACCGCGACATAGGTCGCATCTTTAACAAGCGAATTAGCGATATGCTCAATGTCTGGCGCCATCGTTGCTGAGAAGAACAGCGTCTGGCGGTTCTCGGGAACCAGCTTTGCGATCTTTTTGATCGTCGGCAAAAAGCCCATATCGAGCATTCTGTCGGCTTCGTCAAGCACCAAAGTGTCAACGAAATTGAGCTTGATCATGCCCTGTTCGATAAAATCCATCAATCGGCCCGGCGTGGCGATAAGAATATCGACACCTTGCTTGATGTTCTGGATCTGCCGAGCATAACCAGCACCGCCGATGATCGCTGCACAGCGAATGCCCTTTGGGGCAAACTTGCGGCATTCCGCGTCGGTCTGGTTCGCCAGCTCACGCGTCGGTGAAAGTATTAGAACAGTAGTTCCGCGTTTACGCGTACTTTGGTTCAATCTCTGAAGAATTGGCAGCAAAAATGCGGCCGTTTTTCCTGTTCCGGTCTCTGCGGTCCCGATAACGTCGCCGCCATTAAGAACTACCGGAATTGCCTGTGTTTGAATGGGTGTAGGCTCTTTAAATCCCATTTGCTCGCATTTATCCGTTAAAAACGGCAGCAAGCCTAAATCTGTAAAATTCATTTGTATTTTCTAATTCTCTTATCAACCGAATACTTTCGGAGTTCACGCTCTGGCGTGCTCTTGTGCAAAAACCCGCACGTAAATGAGGGCGTTTCGCACAACTCGATTTACATCAAGCCGAAACAGTTATTCAGTGATTATTTAAGAAGTTCTAACGGTGGGTTTGTAACATTCGGTGAACGGTAGCAGCGAAGGACCAACGCGAGAAAGGCGAGAGCTAACAAGCTCGTGCCGCTTCTGACAGTTTATTAACGTGCCCATCCCTCTATACCAATATGCTCTCACATTGAGTGCATCTTTACCGTCTACGCAAGGAGCGATGGAATTATCAAACAGTAAGACTATAACAAGTCGCTCAAAGTTGCAAGCTAATTCATAGCCCGGAACTCAATGTCGTCTACGCTATCGAAAACAACGAATGTTTGTGCCGGGTTCAAAAAGCGGTGGCTCTTAGAATCCACGATCAGTATCAACGTATCTCCCGCCCGTGCGGAACGAAGGCGAAAATAGCCGAAGGGGTTTGTCATCGCGGATACTTGAGCTCCGGTTCCGATATGGCCTGTGACACGTGCTCTCGGAATACCGCGGCCGTTCGCCGCCACAACTCGACCGGCTATCTCAACGCCTGCGGACGTAACTACATCGTCGTTCGTGATGGTGTGAGTGAAAGAAATGATCGGCGCTAGACCACAAGCGGAAAGGCTGGCAAGCTGTGCACCGGTTACGTTGCCAATAGTGAAGTCAACCGTTTCGTCAGGTTCTTGTGCGTGATCGTCGCGGGTTGAAAAGGGCAAGGGAAAGACTCCCGTTGTAATACCATCATACGATCCAACAGGGACGTTTATAATGACGCTGCTAGTATTAACGAACTGAAAGGGAATCGAGAGGCTATAGTCGATGCCCAATACGGCCGTTCCCCCGGTTACGTTTACCTGAAGGGTCGCTGGCGTTGCAACGTTTCCGCTTATCCGCAAAGCAGGGGCGTTCGGTAAGGCTGGCGTATTGCTTCCGCCACCTTCGCCCTCGGGCGCACTCGTCGATAAGGCTGATGCCTCAATATAAGGAGCGAGGCCGATCGACCAATTATCGATAAAGTTGCCAACGGAGAGATCTCCGCCTGCTGTGGATACTGCGCGAAAGCCGAGGTTTACAAGTTGGCTTGGGCCTGTGTATGTATAAGTTCCGCCATAACGTACCCAACCGTTTCCGGCGCCTGATGCCGGATTGACCGTTCCGTTTGCCCCGCCGTCGTTCGCAATAGACCTTGGATCTCCGTCCGCTGTTGTGCTGACGGTCGCAATCGGGAACGAATATGTATCAGGGGCCCGCGAACCGGTCGGAAGGCCGTTCGGAATACCCATCCGGAACTGGGCAACGTCGCCAGTAGAATTGCTGCTTCGGCCGCGGTGCAGGAATGAATAGGTAAACGATTCACCGGTCGTCATGCAGATCGGTTGATATATCATCGAGTTTACGTCGGCGTTTAACTCCACCCACGCATTGCCGGCTCCTGCATCCGTTGATGCATTTACGCCGTTGAAACCGCTCGACCATCGCTCGATCGGCCGGCACAACCCTGGGCCGATCTGGCAGCTGGCGGAAGGATGTGTCGTCAGCCATCCGAGCAACGTGTTTTCCGCGATCCTCTGATTCGCGTTGTTTGCGATCGCAGGATTCTGAACACTGGGATTCTGGACTGAACGCTGGCCAAGTACGATGTGGCTTTGACCCAGAAGAAGAATAATAATGAATATAACTGTTCGAACTAGAACGGAGGTTGACGTCCACCCGTAGAGCCCGGCAAATTTGCGCAGATTCATAACGATACTCGTCCTTTAGAGGATTAAATTTGAAAGTGCTTTTTGCGGGGTGTAGGTGGAAGGTCGGGAGACCCAGCCCTTAGGATAACACAATAAAGTACGCGGCTTAAAACATTTTTGATTTAGCACGGTTCCCGAACGCGAAGCCACGCACGGGCAACATCTTTTGGCATGAAGATATTTCTAGAAATGTGGTATAAGGTTTATTGCTTGCGTCTTATAAATCGGTTGAACCCCATTGATTCCCAGTGCAACCGTGTCCGAAGTAAATGAATCCCAAAAACTCTCAAAAACTCGATAACGTAACTACGTCGCTTGAAGCCGTTTCACGTGACGACATTCGTGAAGATTCGAAAGCAAGTCCCAAACCAACGGCGGGCAACGATTCCGTCAAGGCGCTGCGCGATAGCGAAGAAAGGCTAAGGCTCGCGCTTGAGGCGGGGCGGATGGGCTCATGGGAATGGCGGATAAGTTCGAACGAGGTCATCTGGTCGCCGGGCCTGGAAGCCATCCACGGTATACCGACCGGTTCGTTTCCCGGGACGTTCGATGCTTACCAGGACGATATGCACCCGGAAGACCGCGAACACGTGCTTTCCTGTATTTCGAACACTCTTCAAGATGGGATCGACCATGAGGTCGAATACCGGCTGGTATTGCCCGACGGACGGACCAGATGGGTGCAGGGCCGCGGACGGCTCTTTCGGGATGAAGACGGTGCGCCTGAGCGCATGATCGGCGTGTGCGTTGATATAACCGATCGAAGAGAAGCCGAAGATGCCCTCCGAGTGTATACGCAGGACCTGTCGGAGACACTCCGCCGAGAAAGCGAATTTGCACAAGTCATTACAGAACAGGCCGAACGCTTGCGAACGACACTTTCAAGTATCGGCGACGGCGTGATCACGACCGATAATGAAGGCCTCGTTGTAAATTTGAACCCGGTTGCCGAAGAGCTGACCGGATGGATGACGGCAGATGCCGTAGGCATTACCCTCGAAAGGGTATTTTCAATAGTTAACGAAACTACCCGCGAACCCGTCGTAAACCCGGCAATGCGGGCCCTGAAGGAAGGCATTATCGTCGGCCTTGCCAATCACACGGTCCTGATCGCAAAGAATGGAATAGAGATTCCGATAGACGACAGCGCCGCTCCGATCAGAAATAAAGAAGGCGAGATCGTAGGCTGCGTACTGGTCTTTCGAGATATAACGGAACGAAAGCGGGTGGAGCAAGAACTGAGCCGGTCTCGTGAAGACCTGGAGCGAAGGGTCGCCGAACGCACCGCGGAGCTGACCCACACGAATCTTTTTCTAACTACCTTGCTGGAAAACCTTCGGGAAGGAATAGTGGCATGTGATAGCGAAGGTATTCTTACACTATTCAATAACGCGAGCCGAGAATTTCACGGCCTGCCCGAAGAGGCACTTCCCGCCGATCAATGGGCGGATCATTACGACCTCTTTCACCCAGACGGCGTCACGAAAATGAAAAGGGAGGACATCCCGCTGTGCCGTGCTTTGGACGGAGAGATTGTAAAAGATGCCGAGATGGTCATCGCTCCGAAGAATGGCGATAAACACACATTGCTTGCCAGTGGTCGGGCCTTTCATAACGAGCAAGGCAAGGTGTTAGGCGCTGTAGTTTCGATGCACGATATCACCCGCCGCAAGAGTGCTGAAGAAGCTCTGCGAACTGCCTATGACGACCTTGAGATCCGCGTTGCCGAGCGGACAGCGGAATTGGCGGCCAGTGAGGAACGGGCCACCAATATTGTTTCGAGTATCGCGGACGGATTGATAACTGTTGACAAAGAATGGCGGGTAACGTTTATGAATCCCCGCGGTGAGGAAATCGCGCGGCCGTTGCAAAAGACCGATCTTAACGTTCGCGGGCAAATATTTTGGGACGAATTTCCCGCAACAGTCGGCACAGACATTGAGAAAAACTTTCGAAAGGCTATGGACGAGAAAACTCCCGCCCACTTCGAAAATTTCTATCCGCCGTTGAGCAGCTGGTTTGACTTGCGTGTTTATCCTTCACGTGACGGCCTTTCCATCTATTTCCTCGATATAACCCGCCGAAAGGAAGCGGAGCAGCAAACACTGTCCAGCGAATCCCGTTTCCGCGCGGCGGTCGGCGCCGTAAGCAGTTTGATCTGGACAAATAATGCCTGGGGCGAGATGGAAGGCGTGCAGCCGGGATGGGAAGGTTTTACGGGACAGACGTTTGAAGAATACCAGGGATACGGCTGGGCGACAGCGGTACATCCGGACGACTCGCAGTCGACGCTCGATACCTGGAACGAAGCGGTAGCCGAAATGAAGACATTCGATTTCGAACACCGGCTGCGGCGGGCCGACGGCGAATGGCGCCTTTGCTCGGTGCGGGCCGTACCGGTGATCGGTGCTGAGAATGAAATACGCGAATGGGTTGGCGTTCATACGGATATAACCGAGCAGAGGCAGGCTGAGGGAGACCTGCGCGAAAGTGAGGTCCGTAAGACCGCAATGTTCGAAGCGGCGCTCGACTGTATTATCAGCATGGACCACGAAGGCAGGATCATCGAATTCAACGCATCAGCGGAAAAAACCTTTGGACATCGCCGCGAGGACGTGCTTGGCCGGGATTTGGCAGATGTCATAATTCCGCCCGCTTATAGGGAAGGCCATCGTAAAGGCATGGAGCATTACTTTAAAACCGGCGAAGGCTCGGCACTCAATCGCCGCCTGGAACTGTCGGCGCTGCGGGCGGATGGCAGCGAGTTTCCGGTGGAATTGACTGTGACCCGCATACCGGTCGATGGACCGGCGCAATTCACCGCATATCTCCGTGATATCACTGAGAGTAAGCTACTGATGGAACTACAGGAAAAGGCTACTATGGAATTGCGGCAGATCGCCGCCAAACTTTCCGAGGCCGACCGAAGAAAGGACGAGTTTCTTGCAATGCTTGCACACGAGTTGAGGAACCCGCTCGCGCCGATCAGAAACGCTTTGCACATCATGCGAATGACCAGCGACCGCGATGGCCCGACCCGTTCCGCATCGGAAATGATGGATCGACAGGTAGGCCAACTGGTTCGGCTCGTCGACGACCTGCTCGACGTTAGCCGGATCACGCGGGGTAAGATCGAACTACGACTAGAAAAGGTAGAAGTTGCTTCCATAATTTATCAAGCCGTGGAGGCCGCCCAGCCGTCATGCCACAGCGGCGGAGTTATATTGGATGTCGAACTGCCCGAAATGCCGATCTACCTAAACGGTGATTCGGCGCGTATTAATCAAGCGATCGGCAACCTTTTAAATAACTCATGTAAGTTCACCGGCGAGGGTGGCAGGATTCATTTGTCGCTCACGGAGGAGGCCGGATTCGCTAAAATACGCGTAAAGGACACAGGTATCGGGATCGCGGAAGAACAGCTTCCGATCATTTTCGATTTGTTCGTTCAAGCTGACACATCGCTAGAACGGGCTGTAAGTGGCCTGGGTATTGGACTAACGCTTGTCAAAAATTTGGTCGAGATGCACGGCGGAACGATCTCCGGGTATAGCGAAGGGCTCGGTAAGGGAAGCGAATTCACGATCCGAATACCGATCCTAGAACCTGAAGCTGCCGTAAAAGATCAAACCGATTTGGCTCAGCGTGAATTTTCAAAAATTGGTCCACTTCGTATTTTGGTCGTTGACGACAACGTGGATTCAGCCGAATCGCTTGCACTCTTGCTTGAGTTCAGCGGCCATGTGGCGGCGATGGCACACGATGGCCGAGCAGCCGTCGATATGGCATCGTCTTTCGATCCCGAGGTAATTTTGCTCGATATCGGCTTGCCGAGATTGAATGGCTATGAAGCCGCACGTTTGATCCGGCAGCTCCCGAAGGGCAAAGAGATAAACCTGATCGCCCTTACCGGTTGGGGCCAACAGGAGGATCGCGAACGTTCAAAAGAGGCGGGTTTTGACGGACACATGGTTAAGCCCGTAGATCATGTTGAATTGATGGAATGGCTCGAAAAGATCTCGAAGGCCAAGAACGGTTCGGGTCATTGATTGGCGAGCCAATGTGCAGCCACGTGTTTCGGAGTTTGTTTGTTGCCATCGACGTCGTAGTTCATCTTCCGCATATCGTCGGTCGAAATGGCATTGTTGAGCGTGGCGAAGGTGTTTGCCAGAGCATTGCTGACTTCCTTTCGGGCTATAAATACGGCCTGATAAGGCGGGAAATATAGCCGGTCGTCCGTTAGTTGAAACAGATCAAGTGCGGCGATCAAACCGTCGGTCGAATTTCCGGCAATAATGTCGAGCTCGCCCGATTGGAGCGCACGATACGTCAATGAAAGATCCATTTCTCGCGGCTGTTTGGCGAAATTGAAAGCGTAAG
>JBBSKW010000028.1:0-26941 GCA_038256005.1 Pyrinomonadales bacterium | reverse complement strand
GTCAAAGCGCGAATGGAGTACAAATCGCGAAGGAATACAGAGGCTCTTGATCGCGGATCGGATTAGGCGGTCTGGCTCGGGATTGGGCATGAAGCGCTACCTAGACGACTTCCCAGCCGTTCCACTGACGAATCTGTGGCTCGATAGAATTTTCGGAAAGGAAGAGTTCAAAAAGCTGCAGCCGTAACGCGCTCATCGAGCGAATAGGTTTGGGAAGATCTTACTCTGACTTATTGTCTCGCAACGCAAGCATCTGCTTTCTAAGGAGCCGCTCAGACCTCATCACGTGAATTATGAACACGTTTTTGACATCATAACGATAGAAGATTCGACACGGCGGCTCAATGATCTGTCGGAATGCGGATCCTTTAAGTTCCGGCGGACGGCTGCCACTCTCAGGATTTTTCACAAGTTGGTCGCCGTGTTTGAAAACACGCCTCACCAGAGCAGATGCCGCATCTTCGTTGTCTAGCGAAATATAATCAGCAACTGCATCAAGGTCGCTCAATGCCGGTTCGGTCCAAATTATTTTAGCCATCGCGACATTCTGCGTTTTGCCTCGGCGTTCGAAACAACTCGGCCACCGACAACAGCCTGCTCCCCACGAGCAATTCCTTCGAGCAACGACAATCGCTCCTGCATCAGCTCAAAACTTTCGACATCGACCAAATATGCACTCGGCAAGCCATGCTGTGTGATCAAGATCGGCTCTTTTTCATTGGCAAGTTCTGATAACAACTCGGTCGCCTGACGCTTCAATGTTGTAACGAGTTCAGTTCGCATAAAGTGATACTAAAGTATCACTAATCCGTTTGCAACTTTTTCCCTTAAACGACTGCTTCAACGGAACCGACTACGTCACCACGCCGGTTCTTGATCAGCATGGGTGAAAGTTCGGGAAGAGCGGCTTTGGGAACGACGCCGAGTTTCTTGAGAAGAGAGGCTGCGACAACAGGCCGGGCTCGGCGGTCGTCGCCGTCTTCGATCTTTAGCGCGATGGCGAGTCCGGTCGGATGTTGTTCACTTGGCAGAACGCCGCAAAGCCACACGCCTTCGGCCCCGACCTTTGAGATGATCTTTCCTTCGGCAGTGAGCATCAGCATTGAATCAAGCCGTTCGGTTCCCCCGATCAATTCGGGGAATGTCTTCATCGAACTTACGATCCGTTCGCAGGCCTTTCGAGTCGTTTGATCGAAGCTTTCGGGCGGCGACATCAGATTCATAAATCCGCGAGCCATTGCCGAGAGCGGCATCGCAAAATTCGGTACTGCACATCCATCGACGGCGGTTCTTATCGTTGCAACAGGCACTTGGCAAATAAGCGAAACGGCTTCTAAAATTCCCTGCTGAACCGGATTATCGAGCTGATCGTAAGTTGCAAGATCGGCATCCAAATGCTTAGCAACCGCGAGCATTCCCGCATGTTTGCCCGAGCAATTATTATGAAACTGGGTCGGGTATTCGCCGGCCCGCTGCATCCGCTCAGCTTCTTTTTCGTAGAACGGCAGATGCGCACCGCAGCGAAGATACGTCTCGCTCAGGCCGATCCGCTCGATCATCAACTGTGCAATGCGGACGTGCCTTTGCTCGCCGGAATGCGAGGCACACGCAAGAGCGATCTCTTCATCCGAAAAGCCAAAAGTATCAGCGGCTCCACTTGTTAAAAGCGGCAGAGCCTGAAAAGGTTTCGCGGCCGAACGCGTAAACGTAACGGTCTTTGGATTTCCGATCGAATCAACCTCGTTGCCGTTTCCATCAATGACGATGACATGTCCGTGATGACACGATTCGACCACGTCGCCGCGGATCACTTTTGCTAAAACTTTTGACGCCATAGATTCCTCAACCGGCCACGGCCAGCATCTCGCGAGCATTTTCGCGGGCGGCATCGGTTATCTTTTCGCCCGCGAGCATTCGTGCGATCTCTTCGATCCGTTCAGCTTTATCAAGTTCGCGAATGCCGATCGTAGTCTTGTTCTTAACGATAGCTTTCTCTACAACGAAATGCCTGTCGGCTTTCGATGCCACCTGAGCCTGGTGAGTTACGCAAAGAACTTGTTGGCCTTCCGCAAGCGATTTTAGTTTTAAGCCGACCGCTTCGGCGACGCGTCCGCCGATACCGGCGTCGATCTCATCAAAGACTGCCGACGTTCCGTCCGCAATAGATCTACCGCTGGTCTTCAAGATCAACATTAGCCGCGAGGCCTCGCCGCCCGAGGCGACCCTTGCTATCGGCTTTGGCGACTCACCCGGATTTGCCGAAAAGTAAAACTCGATCCGGTCAAAACCATTGGACGTGAAATCCCGCTCTTCCCCGTCCGCAAAATGAACCTCGAACTTTGCTTTCTCAAGCGCGACCGCTTTTAGATTTGACTCAACTTCACGCTCGAACTTCTTCGCCGCAACTTTTCGTTTTGAACTCAGGGCCGTCGCGGCGGCGACATATTTATCACGTTTCTCCGCAAGGATCGCGTTCAATTCACGCTCGCGAAGCTCGGACAGTTCGATATTCGCAAGTCGCTTCTCCGATTCGGCAAAGTGGACAATAACAAGCTCGACAGTTCCGCCATACTTCCTCGAAACTCTGGTAATCTCTGCAAGGCGGCTTTCGATCTGTTCAAGTCGGTCGGGTGAAGATTCCAAGCCGCTTCGAAAATCACGAAGCGTGAACGAGACGTCTTCAAGCAAGGCCGCGGCAGATTCAAGCCCATCAATATATTCACGAAACCTCGGATCGAATTTTGCGAGTTCCTTGATCCGATGGATCGCCTGACTCAGCGTTGCAACGGTCGAACCGTCCATTTCATAGAGTGCGAAAAAGGCGTCCGTTGAAAGCTTTGACAGCTTTTCGACGTTATTAAGCCGAAGCTTCTCTTCCTCAAGCTCTTCGCTTTCGCCGATCTGCAATCCCGCACGCGAAAGCTCATCGACCTGGAATTTCAAAATGTCAGCTAATTGCAGCTTGTCGGCTTCATCGCGTCTTAGTTCATCAAGTTCGTTCTTCGCTTCTTTCCACTCGCCGAATGCATCGCCAGCTTTTGCCCGCTCGGTCCCCACGCCGGCAAATGCATCGAGTAGTTCAATGTGCGATGCAGGGTCGAAAAGCGACGAATGTTCGCCCTGCCCATGAATATCGACAAGAAATGGGCCAATGCGTTTTAGCACGGCAGCCGTGATCAACTGGTTATTGATGAATATGCGATTTCTACCGGAAACGGAAAGCTCGCGACGAACGATCAGATCGACCTCGCCGCCTGAATCGATCTCGATCCCGCCCTCGTCAAGGATCTTGAAAAGGGGCTTCGATATTTGAAGAGTAAACAGACCTTCGATCTTTGCCGATTCGCTCCCTTCCTTTATTAGATCTGAGGTAACTCGCTCGCCGGTCAGTGCATTCAGACTGTCGACTATGATCGATTTTCCTGAGCCTGTTTCACCTGTGAGCAAGTTGAGGCCGGGACCAAACTCGACTCCGAGTTCGTCGATCAATGCGATGTTTTTGATCCGCAAAAGGGAAAGCATAAACGGCGATTAGCTGAATACTATTAGAATAGTGTTGCCGCGTCCGTTTGACCAAGAGAGTCGCTACCTTTTTGGCACAAGCCCGGCGCCGACGACCCAATTACCAAGCGAAAAGATCGCATCCGGTGGAAAAGCCTTTTCGAGTTCCGGCGATTTCCAATCAACGGTTCGCGCCTTCTTGTAAAAGAGCAACTCGCCTTGGCTTCCCTGCTTGATCGGCATAAAGCGACCGACGACATTGAATCCGCTGGCATCGTACTCATCGAGCCCCGAGAGCAGTCCGGCGTCTCCCAAACGGCGAACGTTGGTTGGCGTGTTGAATTCGGCTCGGCGGCGTTCGCGAACTAATGCAATGTCACCGATCAACGTCTTTTCCGGATTCAAAGGGTCGATCACCGATGCATTCCGAATAATAATATCGACGATCCTGCCACCGGCATTGTTCGGGATCATTTCGTAGTTCGAGGGCGATATTGCCCGCTCGCTGCCATCAGCTATCGAATTCAACGCCGAAAGAAACGCGATGAAGTTCATCTTCACAAGGTACATCTCGTCCTTGTCGTGCAGGCCGCCGGTTTCGATTAGAATCGTAGCCGTGCCCCATTCCGAAAAACTGTCGCCGAACGCCGAGGGCGTCCATTCGTCACCGTAGCGGCCGATTTGCCCGGAAATGAATTGATTGAGCGTCGCGTTCATTACACCGACGACCCGTTTATTTCGAAGGAGGCCGTCTGTATCCGTTTTCTCCGCATCGCCATAAACGACCAAAAACGAGATCGCAGCCTGCTTGTTCGTCTGTCCGGCAGCGGTCAACGAATTCTGGTTATGCAGATTGAAACCGATCTCAGGCGACCATTCATCGCGAAGCCGTTTCAGCAATTGTGCTTCGGGCGTTTTCAGATCTCGTGCGTCGCGGTTTATGTCGATCCCCTGAACGTTTCGTCGAATAAAAAGTTCGGCTCCATCGGGGTTGAGCATCGGCACTGCCCGAATGGTCATCTTCTCGCCGATCTGTTTGACCCAAGCCTTGTCACCGTTCTTTTGCAGGAACGTAAACATGTCGAACAGGGCAGGCGTCGCGGTTGGTTCATCGCCGTGCATCTGTGACCACATGAACACCTTTAACGGGCCGTTGCCCCATTCGATCTGATGGATCGACCGCCCCGAGTAACTGACGCCAACCTGCTCGACCTTTACGCCGGTCTTCCTCAATTCCTCAAGCATCGGCAACAGCGTCCTGTGCCGCATATTTGAAGGAAATATCTTCGAAACATGCTGTTTGTCCCATTGTTCCGCCAGATCAGCGGGCGTTTGCGCAAATGTTTGCATCGACAGAATTATTACGGCGAGAGCAACGGTGGACATGAATCTCATATCTGTACAAGATACAGGTGAAGTATCGGCGAGTTCAAGGTTTCGAGTAATTTAGTGCCGATCTTTCGCTGCGAATACGCGTTCGACAGGCGAGCGGAATTGATCGTCAAATTGCAAGTTTTGCAGATCTGGATGGTTTAGCTGGGCTGCATCGGCATGTTCGGGGCGAGTCAGTGAAACGTTTACGGAAATGTCGTGCATAGAGAACTTTTCGCTAAAGTATGAAGCGATTCTCGGAACGGCCTCAAACCATTGCAGATAACTGAGTAAGCTCATAACATAACCCATCAACAGCATCACGCCCGAAAAATTACTTCCAAGCTCAAACGAGAAAAAGATCCACCCGACAAGAAGATTTAGAGGGAACGAAAGGACGATGATAGTGGTCAACACCATGCCGAACAGATTATCCAGGCCAGAGAACCACGCGGCATTGAGTGTTGCGAGTAAAACAAGATTTAGAATGATCCAAAAGGATTTCATATCGCGAAAGATTGAGCGACGAAATTGCGCGCCATTGCAAGTCTAGATTCGACGGCGACATGCGTCAACAAAAATCGCGTCTTAATAATTCTTGAGCGAACGCAGTAATTCTCCAACGCTCCGGGCCTGTGCCTGGCAGCCGCAAGGCGAGGGCGTTCAATATATAGCCACAAGGGCCGGTAATGCAGACTTTCTGGCCACTGCCGTAGCAAGCCGAAAAAGAACCTTTACATCTTCAACAATTGCTATCAAGTGCCTCAAGTGCTATCAAATCGCTCATCTTTCACAATTAACGCAAATCGTGCCAGGTGCTATTGGTCGCCGTTATCTTTCAATAGAAAATGTAACGTTGCTCAGGTGAAGAGTACGGACCACAGATGGACGCAGACAAACACAGATAAGGGACGATTCAGCGTAAGCCCACGCGTGAGCAAGAGCGTGCTGACGTTCAAAAGAGTTGCGGACAAGAATGTCCGCGGTTCGATGATCTTTGAAAACTGCATCGAAACCGGACAGAATACGGGAAAAGCATCAAAAACGCCGATGTTTGTTCCACCGTGTTCCATTCGCGCACTTACGCAACGGAACAAAAATGGGCAAAAACGCCGATCTTTGTCCCAGGTTGTCCCAGTCACGCGCTCACGCCTTGGGACAAAAGTGGGCAAATATCCGCGCTCCTTAACAGTTGCGTTTCCGCCCGTATCGGCAAAAAACACGAAAAACGCCGATTTTTGTTCACACGTGTTCACATCGCACGGTGTTCAATTTGAACAAAAATGGGCAATAATGCAGATATCGCTATTCGTTCATCACACGCAAGAGTTCGCCGACGCTCCATGCTTGGGCGGGGCAGCCGCGCGGTGTATGCGGAGCGTCTCCGTCGAAGATCTCCGAGGCGGTGCCGAGTCCGGCTTCCGCAAGATGTTGTTCAAATCCCGCAAGCATGTTCGCGATTGCTGTTTCGTCATCTATGTGCACCTTTCTATACGCATCGACAAACGGCCCGATCAGCCATCCCCAAACAGTTCCCTGGTGGTAGCCCGAATCTCGATCAAAAGGTGAGCCGATGTAGGTCGGAACATAGGTGGGATCTTTTGGAGAAAGTGAACGAAGCCCGACCGGCGTTAGCAATTCTTTTTCGACCTTTTCGACGACCGCTTGCCAATGTTCCTTATTCAGGACCGGATGGGCGAGCGAGATCGAGAATATCTGGTTTGGGCGAACCGAGCCGTCCCGGTGTCCGTTTTCGACAACGTCAAATAGGCATTGTTCAGCTTCATTCCAAAACAATCCGTTGAAGCTAAGTTTAGCCAGATCGGCCATCGCATCGAACCGCTGCAGATCCTGATCGTGCCCGAAGCGCGTTGCAAAGTCCGCCATTATCCGCAGAGCGTTATACCAAAGAGCCTGTATCTCGACCGGCTTCCCCGTTCGCGGCGTGATCACGAGGTTGCCGATCTTTGCATCCATCCACGTCAACTGAAGATCGGGCGAACCGGCAAAAAGCAGGCCGTCGGTATCAGCATGAATGTTGTATCGTGTTCCGCGCACGTGCCAGGCGATGATATCGGCCAGCTGTTCGTAAAGAACTTCCTGTACCAGATCGTGATCGCCGGTCGTTTCGGCATACGCTCGGATCGCTTCAAAATACCAAAGCGTTGCATCGACCGTGTTGTAGTCAGGTATCTCGCCGGCATCGGGAAAACGGTTCGGGATCATTCCCTCGGATATGTGTTTTGAAAATTCGAGAATAATGTTTCGTGCGATAGCCGAACGGCCGGTCGCCAGCGTCAATCCGGGAAGTGCGATCATCGTATCGCGGCCCCAATCTGAGAACCACGGATAACCCGCGATCACCGTCTGCCCATTGCCGCGAGCAACAAGAAACTGGTCGGCTGCCAGGGCCAGTTGTTTTTGTAGATCGGTCTTCCCACCCGCCAAGCGGACTAGATCGTTTCGTCGTATCAATTCAGCCTTTTCAAGTTTATCGACGTTGGTTTCCACCTCGAGGTCGGCTGATGCAACGACGTCTGCAGTCGGCGAAGTGTTCAGATCAAAATGCATTGCGAACGGCTGAAATAGGTCTTCATAAAAATCAAAGCCGCGTTCCTTCTCGATCGTAAGCTCAAAGTTTTGATACCAATGACCGGTGGCTTCGATCGCGATCGCGTTGTGACTAAAATTGAGTTCCGGCAGATTCGGATACGGTTTTACCGTAACCACATCTTCGCGAGAATTGAACGAACCGTCGAACTTATTGTCCGCATGCTGCAAATGATGATAATCGGTAAACGAAAGCAAAGGGCGAAGTTCGAGCTGAACCGAACGTTGGTTGGTGCGAGCATTCAAAAATGTCCAACGGCACACGACGGAATTGAAACCGTTGGGCATGAACACACTCTTCTCGATGCGAATGCTATTGACCTCGAAGATCCAAATGGGAAACGGGTCAAGCCTAAACTCGGTAAGAAATCGAAAACCGGTTGGATGGACGCGTTCCGGAAACTGATTGGCCGAGAGCTCATATCGTTCGCTATCGATGATGAGCGTTTCTTCGAACTTTGAAAGAAGTGTTACGCGGCCAAGCGGCGGGCGGGTAGCGGCGGTCAACAGGCCGTGATATCGACGCGTATTCGCACCCGAAACCGTACCCATCGCAAACCCGCCGGTTCCATTGGTTTCGAGCCACTCGAACGAGGCCGCGGCGTCAAAATTAGTACAGGCATTCCGGTCGAGCTTAATCATATTGCAATTACTTCCCGCTTGTTTCTAACCATCTAACTCTTAAACTGACCATACGCGTCCGTCGCCCAGGTATTTATTCCGCCGAGTACGTTTTGATATGCAGCCTCGGTCTCGTCGATCATTCGCTTGAGCGAATATCGTTCAGCGGCGGAGGTGCGAGCAAGACCGCCGAGCCTTTTCATCTGCGATTCATCCCCGATAAGATCGACGATAGCAGCAGACATCTTTATCGCGTCATTGATCGGGACGAGAATGCCGCAGCCCTTGAGCAATTGCTTCGCTCCATCGGTCTCGGTGGCGACGATGGATTTGCCGTGTGCCATCGCTTCGAGCATTGCAAGACCGAAGCTTTCGGATCGTGAAGGTGAAATGAAAATATCAATTGCAGAAAAAAATGGCGCCGTGTCTTCGAGCCAATCAAGCCAAGTAATGCGACCCGCAATATTCAGCACTCCGGCCAAGCGTTTCAGATCACGGCGAAAACGCTTATCGACCGTGTTGTCTAGTCCGACAATTACAAAGTGGGCATCTGGAATCGACTTTAGGATTTCCGCCGCGGCCAGAACGAATTCGTTCTGACCTTTTAATTCTTTAAGCTCGCCGAGCGTTCCGATAAGCGGCACGTCGAGCAAGATGCCATGCAGCTCGCGAAATTCGGCGCGCAGCTTGATCGAATCGGTCTGACTAAAGTTTTCAATATCGATTCCATTCGGAATAACTTTCACCTTGTTTACTACAAACAGGCGCCGAAGTTCGGCACCGACCGCATCGGAAACACCGATCGCTAGCGCCAAATTCTTCAAGGCAAATCGGTTGAACGGCTTCAATGGAAACATCACATGGCGTGTTAGGACGAACTTTGCGTCGTGGGCGGCCATGCAGGCAATACTAGCCGGAATATAATCTCGCGCGACGTGTGCATGCACTATCTGGATCTTATGCTCGCGAATAAAATCCCGCATTCGAATTGCGCTAAAAACGCCGATCGAATTCCTTATCGAAACCTGCAACACACGCTCCGGCGGCAAAAACGCCAGCCGCTCTTTCCATTGGCTTGTTGGCCGAAGTGCTGCAAAGACCTCATGTCCGCGTTCCTGCAATCCGCGGCAAAGATCGACCACATGCCGCTCGCCGCCGCCAAAGGTCTTCGCCGAAGATATCTGCAGAATTCGCATTAGGTCACGCCTAATATTAGGGCTCAACCGCCTGCATTTACAATGGCTACCATCATTTGCCTGACCAAAAGTGCCGAGAGTCGGCGTAAAAACAAAAAAATGCACGCCACTTTCGAGACGTGCATTTAAGGGTCAAGGCGTGATTGCCTTTATAATTAGAAGCGGAAGCGGGCAGCGAGTTGAACCTGGCGTTCACGGATAATACTGTTTCCTGCGGTGTTTGGCACACCAAAAGTCGCAGCATTCGGAGCAAAGTTGAGGTTCGTTCCCGAGATCGTGTATGCGGTAGTTCCGATACCGGTAATGTTCGTTCTGTTAAAGATATTGAACCCTTCAGCGAGCAGTTCAAGGCTCGTATCTTCTGAGAACTGGAACCGACGCGAAAGCCGTAGGTCGATGTTCATAGTGTACGGAGCCCTGAGCGTATTTCGCTTTATGTTAGGAAGCCTGTTATTACCACCGGCACCCAAGATTCCGCCCGTAGTCGCGCTCGGAGCGTTTCCACTGACACCATATGAATAGGTATTTCCCGACTGGATCGTAACGATCGGTGCGATCGTCCAACCACCAAATACCGCTTTGCCGAACGAGGAGTCGCCACCGAGGCCAAACAGTCGTTTCGGTGCATACACCATGCTACCAACAAAACGATGCGGAACATCGAGGTTCGAAAGAGAACGCTCAGCGTCGATATCGAATGGATTCAATGGCGTGTTCACCGTAGAGAATGTCTGAGATGATTGGCCATTATCCATTGATCTTGAATAGGTGTAGCTCGTCTGGAACTGAACGCCATCCGTCAGCCTTCGGTTCAATTGGAAAACGATACCGGCATATTCAGAGCTTACAAGATCACTAATCTCAGTAATGCTCGTAAAGTTTGAATTCGGCCGGGCACCGACGAAACGCGGAGTGTCGATCGTGGCTCCAGCAAAAGGTCCGCCGACAAATGTGTAAGTTGTCGTTCCGGTTGGCGCGTTAAGGTTGGTATCAACGAAGATCGGCAAGTTCTCGCCGAGACTCAAAAGACCCGAAACCGAAAATACTGTGTTCCGAGCAATAAGACGTTCGTAAACGATATCCATTTGATGGATCATCGGATTCTGCAAATTATCCTTGAACACTACTAGTGCGCCGCCGCCACCGACGCCACTCGGAAGAGCACTGAGCACATTCGGATAATTCGGAGCGTTAATGTTGGACGGCAAAAGCGTTCCGGTGGACCGCTGTGCACCGGCTGCACCGGTGTTCGTTATGGCGTTAGATACCGTCGAATTAATGATACGGCCGTAGTATATACCGTAGCCTGCACGGAACACGTTCTTGCCATCGCCCGTTGCGTCAAGAGCAAATCCAAATCGAGGTCCGAAATTGTTTTTGTCGCTCGGGAAATTACTAGTTCGCGATTCAAGCGGATTTGGGATCTGCGGCTCAGGAAGCTGCTGATATTCATATCGAACACCGAAGTTCAACGTCAAATTCGACGTCAGACGAACATCATCCTGAAAGAAGAAATTGTAATCCTTGGTTGCGAACTTGAATGCGCTCGGACCAAAGTTCTGTGCGAAATTCGTGTATCGTCGGAGTGCTGGATTTCCAAAGTCGGAAAGAAATTCGGTCAAATTGCTATAGCTGTATGCACCGGCATTCTGGAATAGATTATCCAGGAGGTCGGAAACATAGTTGTAGTCACCGCCGAACTTGATGGTGTGGCGTCCACGATTGATCGTCGTCGCGTTAGCGTACTGCCAGCGTTTTTCGTCCGGATATGCAGCACGATCAAGAAAATTGGGTTTACCAAAAGTGAAACCGCCGCCACCGATAGCAACCTGCGGCGAAGACCCATTCGCTGTCGTCGGTTCGCCCGGTGCCGGTGGTTGAGATATCTGCTGCTCGAGGTCTCTTGAATATTGGAAACGTGCCTCATTGAGAATGTTCGGCGTCAAAGTCGAGTTCAAGCGAAGATTTAGCGAATCAAGCTGGACTAGATCGTCACCGAAACTGTTCCTGCCGCGAAAAACGATGGACTGTGTCTGCACACCAGCAGGCGATTCCCAACGCATCCGATTATATACTGCTGAAAATGTGTGCTTGTCATTAATGATCCAGTCGATCTTCGGAAGGAAAATGTTCTGGTCGCCCTTTCGCGGAACTTCGCCGGTCAAGCTTCTGAGAAATGCTATGCCCGAGTTGATCTGAGCCTGCGTAATACCGCGGCTCAACAAAGTAGCAACGTTTGCGGATTCAAAGAATGTAAGCGAGCTTGGGGCAGCAACGCCCGGGAAGTCGCGAATCTGCTGGTCGTAGCTGAAAAAGAAGAAAAGGCGATCCTTTACGATCGGGCCACCGATCGAACCACCAAATTGCTGCCGTTTATCCACCGGCTTCAATCCAACCCTCTGCGTTCCTGAGCTAGTTTGGATCGTTTGGAAGCTGAACGGATTTCTTGCTCCCCAGCGATTGTCGCGCAGATAATAGAATGCCGAACCGTGAAATTCATTCGTTCCGCTCTTGGTAACGGTATTTACAACGCCACCGGCAGCACGGCCAAATTCAGCTGAATAGTTCGACGTGTTTACCTGAAACTCACGAACGGCGTCTTGGCTGATCGCGTAGTTGATACGCGTACGACCCCGTTCTTCAGCAAAGAACGCCTGGTTGTTATCACCGCCGTCAACTGTACTGTTGTTCAGCAAACCAGAGATCCCGCGAAAGCTGATCAGACCAAAGTTACCATCCGGAACGACGCCCGGTGTAAGCAATACAAAGTTTGACGCGCGGCGTCCGTTGATCGGAAGTTCGTTTATCGATGTCTGATTGATGTTGGTCGAGCTCGCGTTATCGTTCGTGTTGATAACCGGAGCCTCAGCCACGACCTCAACCTCTGCGGTTGCACCGCTTACCTGAAGCTGAAAGTTTACTGCAGTCGTCTGTCCAACTTCAACGACTACTCGCTCGGCGGTTGAAGCAGCAAATCCCGAAACGGTCACCTCGACCTTATAGGTTCCGGGCTGTAAATTTGTGACACGATAGTCACCGTTATCATTAGCGTTTACCGATACCGATGCGTTTGTACCGATGTTAGTAATCGCCAATGGTGCATTCGGCACGATCGCGCCTTGCGGATCGACAACACGTCCACTAATACCACCGGTCACGGTTGATTGCGCGAAAAGTTGGATCGATCCAAGTGCGATTGTCAATATCGCTATGAATATGAATCTAAAATTAGAATGTTTAGTCATTAAATTTATTTGACCTCTTAAATTTGTTTTTGAAACACATAAAACCTAAAAATTGCTAAAATTCGGAGAATTTGGATTTTTCTCTTTTTTTTCGGATTAGATTCGCAACGTCTACCCCTGCTGGCATTTTTCTATACGTATATCTAACCCGCCATCCGATACGTAATTGTTATCAAACAAGCCCTTACGCATAATTCAGCAAAGGCTTCATCCAATCTGAAATGATCGGGATGGAAGAACACCGTCTAAGTAGGCAATTTGAGTTCCCCAAGAAAGCATTTCGCCAAGATATAGCGTCCCTAACTAAAGATTACCTGAAAGACGTTAACACTAGGTTAAATCCAAACTAGAAAGATCGGCGAAAAGTAATCCTGAAGGTAATAATCGGTGGATCTGGTTAGTAAGGAATTGTAAACGCGAGCTCAAATTGCCGCATTTTAACAAGGTTTGGTTAACAGATTGTGAAAATATACACAAATAATGAGCCTTATCGCGGCTTCCCGAGAACGAATTCCACGCAAACGCTGAACACAAAGGACTTATCTAACTTGCGATAATACTTGACTTTTTTGTAAGAGTGGATTAAATTGTTCGCGTTGATCTGAGCTGTTTGAAATGACCAGCGTTTTGGGAGAATAGACCGGCCAGGGAACAAGGGGGATATTTTATATGGCACAAATTGAATACGCGACGTCATCGTATAAGACACCGATGCATCACCGAATATTGGCAAATATGCCGGTTTTGGCGAGCTGGGTCGATGCCGAAAGCGGAAAGACGATAAAGGTACAAGGTACGACCGAGAATATCGGCGAATCGAGTGCTTTGGTTAATCTGGAAACACTTCCGCCGGTTGGCTGCGAGGTAAAACTTCGTATCCTACAGGAAGAGAAGACACTCATTGAAGTTCAAACACAGGTAATTCGTGTTGAACGCGATCCGAGCAAGCCGCTGGCTGCTCTTAATGTTCTTCAAAATTTGAAGAAATGGAAGACGACAGCAATGGATGCAGCCCAGGAATGGGTTACACGCCATTGGCAACTTAATTACGAGGAAGAGTGGGTAAACTAAACAATTACCGGATTTCCCGGTAAGTGATAAAAGGCGGAGAGCGATCTCCGCTTTTTTATTTTGGAGAATGGGTCATTTGCATCGGCTTACAAGCAAACGGTTGTGAACAAGGGAACATCTTACACGGCAATGAACAGACTTTTTATCGTTCTTGGATTATTGATCTTGTGCTCAAGTGTATTCGCCCAGCCCAAGCCGATCACGCAGGCTGAGTATGTGAAAATGCTTTACGCCGCCGAGCGAAACGAGGGAGCGAAGGTAGAGCTGATCGACGCGATCCGAACGCGCGGGATCGGCTTTGTTGTGACGGATGGATTGAGAAATTTGACGCGAACCAAAAGCGGTAACAATGCCGAACTTAGAAGGCTTCTGGATGAATCAGACCGGCGTCGAAAAGATCCGCTGTCGTATCAAAAGCCTTCAAATGAAGAAGCCGCCAACGCGATCAAAAAAGCGCGTGAACTAACGCTTGCGGCTGTTGAAGAAATGCCGGACTTTGTCGTCAAGCAGCAGATCCAGCGATCGATCGCATATGCCGGCACCGGAACATACACCAATCTCGACAGATTGATCGTCGGCGTCAGTTACAAAGCATCGGGGCAGGAAGAATATCGAGTGCTTTCTGTAAACGGCGCAATCCAGAACAATCCGGACTCAAAACGTGGCTACGAAGAGGTTGGCGGTACGAGTTCCACTGGCGAATTTGTGACGATGCTCTCGACCGTGTTCAAACCGGAAAGCGAAACAATATTTGAAGCCGTTGACACAGATGTTTTACGAACCCGAAGAGCCATCATGTACGATTTTGCCGTCACAAAAGACAAGGCAAGACAAGGCATAACCTGCACGGGAATCACTGCGGAATCGACGACAACAGGAATGAAGGGTCGCGTTTGGATCGATCGCGAAAGCTTCCGCGTTCTACGCATTGAAAGCGAAGCAACGGATATCCCAGCGACGTTTCCATGTCCATCGGCACGCAGAAATATCGATTACGATTGGACCATGATTAGCGAAGAGCGATTTCTTTTGCCGCTTCGTTCCGACGTTCGACTAACACATCGAGACAAAGGACGAACCTTTGAAACGCGAAATGTGATTCGCTTCCGTGACTATCAGAAGTACGGAACCGAGGTTAAGGTCCTGGAAGAAGACGATGTTCCGATCGAGGAAGAAAAACCTGCAAATAATTAGAGCTCCGGATAAGGATCGCCGATTCTGATATCGACAAATCCTACCAATTTCGTTTTACTCTTATTCAATGCTAAGGCGATCAGCTAAACTTCAACTCCTTTTGATGCTCGCGCTGGTCGCTTTTCCGTTTGCGGCCCCTGCCCAAACCGGTCCGCCGAAAGAGGAAAACAAACGTGAGGCCCACTTGATAGAACTCATCACGCTCGATCCGACCATTAAACTCGACATTCGTTACGCGACCACAAATAACTTTACCGAGAAGAAAGTTTACCCGCAGGCTCGTGCGTTTCTGCAAAAACCTGCGGCTGAGGGTGTCGTCGCCGTCCACAAGAAGCTGAAAGAAAAAGGCCTGGGGCTCGTAATCTTCGACGGCTATCGTCCTTGGGCGATAACGAAATTGTTTTGGGAAACGGTCTTGCCGGTGCAACGCACGTTCGTCGCCGATCCGGCAAAAGGATCGAAACACAATCGAGGGTGTGCGATCGATCTGAGTATTTTCGATCTGAAAACCGGACGTCTTTTGCCAATGCCTTCGGACTTCGATGAGTTCACCGAAAGAGCGTCGCCCAACTATGCTGGTGGAACCGAAGAAGAGCGAGCAAATCGCGAATTACTTCGCCGCTTGATGGAAGCTGAAGGGTTTAGCGTGAACCCGAACGAATGGTGGCACTTCGACTATAAAGACTGGGAGAAATACGCCATCTACGACATTTCGTTCGACGAAGCGGCAACCCGAAATGGTCAACCGCTTCGTCAATAGAATTATTCGGCCGATGCCGCTGCCGGTGTTTGTTTAACCGCTTCAATGCGGATATCAATATCAACCTTATTCGCGATTCCCGGACGGCCTTCCGGGGCTGCCTTGCCGTAATCAACTCCATAGTCGAACCGATTGATCTGGGTTTTTGATATCACGCCCATCTTCGCACCCGAACGTTCATTGCCAGGCAAAAAGCCTTTGATGTCGAACTCGAGCGAGATCGATTTCGTTACACCACGAAGCGTAAGGTCGCCAGTAACAAATACGTCGTCTCCTCGTTTTTCCACCTTTTTGCTAGCAAAGGTCATTTCGGGAAACTTTTCAGCATCGAAGAAATCGGCTCGCTTCAAGTGGGCATCGCGTCCCGAAGCACCGGTTTCAACGCTCGCGATCTTTGCGGAAAAATTGACCGATGACTTGGTAATATCTTCGGCGTTGTAGTTGATCGTCCCAGTGAAATCACGGAAGTGTCCGGGGACATCGATCAGGCCAAGGTGGTTCACGTTAAAGCCGATAAAGGTATGTGCCTTATCGAATTCGTAAACACCGCCTTCGCCTTTGGCTTGAGCAACCGCGAATTCTTCTTCAAATAACTGAGCACCTGCGTTCGTGCTGTCGTCAGTAAAAAACATGAAAGAAGCCGCCACGATGCCGAAAATAAATACAAGTCGTTTCATTTGATCCCTCCGATCGCCAAAAAAGATTCTGAGCGTTTGTTCTGATAATATACCGCATTATGAGACGACCTGAGAATAACGAATATGGCGAATGGTACGCTGGCTACGTTTCATCCATAACGGAAACGGATGTCGTTACGGTTTTGTTTGAGCAGATCGACGAGATCGCGGAAATCTACACCTCGATCGACGATGCGAAAGGCACGTTCACATATGCCGAAGGTAAATGGACGATCAAAGAACTGCTCGGGCACATCATTGACGGCGAACGAGTTTTTGGATATCGGCTACATCGCTTTTCACACGGCGACCTGACTCCGCTTTCGTCGTTTGATCAAGACCTTTACGTCGCCAACGGAAGAAGCAATCAGCGGACGTTTGCCGACCTGATCGACGAGTTTGTAACCCAGCGCCGATCGAACGTCGCTCTGGTTCGTTCCTTCCGTGATGAAGATTGGGATCTAGCAGGAATCGCCAGCGATAATCCGGTTTCAGTTCGTGCACTCGCATTTATCATGGCCGGACATGTTCGGCATCATTCCCGCATATTAAAAGAGCGGTATCTGTTATAAGTGGAAGTTGATGTCATCATCATCGGCGGTGGTGCGGCCGGCCTTTTTTGCGCGATCGAGGCGGGAAAGCGTGGTCGGCGGGTTCTTGTCATCGAACATAATGCCGCGGTTGGGCGAAAGATACTGGTCTCGGGTGGCGGCCGCTGCAACTTTACGAACCTCAATACTGCTCCCGACAATTTCATTTCGAAGAATCCGCATTTCACCAAATCTTCTCTGGCTCGATACACGCCGCTGGATTTTGTTGAACTCGTAAAAAGCCATCGGATCGATTTTTTTGAGAAGAAACTCGGCCAACTTTTTTGCAGCGAGCGCGCGGATTCGATAGTCGGGATGCTCCTCGCGGAATGCAAAAAAGCGAAAGTTAAGATCGAGACGAATTGCTCAGTCGAATCGATCGAGAAAGAGAATGATTTTGTCGTTCGAACGGCGAAAGGCGACTTCAATGCTGATTCGCTTGTTATCGCTAGCGGCGGACTTTCGTTCCCAAAGATTGGTGCGACGAACCTTGGATATAAGATCGCGAGGCAGTTCGGCCTTCGCATCGAACCGACGCGTCCGTCGCTTGTTCCGATGGTCTTCGAACGCAGTTTGCCGATTGCTCGCTTGCCAGGAATTTCGCTCGAAGCAGAAGTCACGTCCGGCCGCCGAACTTTCCGTGAAAATATTCTTTTCACACACAAGGGCATCTCCGGCCCGGCGATCTTGCAAGCTTCAAACTACTGGTCGCCGCAAGAGGAAATGCAGATCGATATCTTGCCCGGAACCAACATTTCTGACGCGATCAACAGTGATCGAACCAGCCGAAAGTTAACATCGACTTTTCTAAAACAATATTTGCCAGAACGCTTCGCTGATTCGTTCGCCGTTGAAATGCTGCCGAACAAACCCATCAGTGAACTCAGCAATCGCGATATTGAATCGATCTCGAAAACTCTGCATAGCTGGCACGTTAAATTTCGCGATACCGAAGGTTGGGACAAGGCTGAAGTTACGCTCGGCGGAGTTTCGACCGCAGAACTTTCATCGCAGACGATGGAAGCAAAGAAAGTTCCCGGCCTCTATTTCATCGGCGAAGTCGTTGACGTCACCGGCTGGCTTGGCGGATACAATTTCCAGTGGGCATGGTCGTCCGGCTTTGCTGCCGGCACTAGTGTATGACCCCTCTAGCTATTAAATATTTCGCGGAAAGCTTGCATTTGTTCTGCTGTCCCGAGAAGATCGAGGCGGGCATAAGCAGGAAGTTTTGTGTTCGGCGAAGGATTTTCGATCGTTTCTGTGCCAACTTCGATCGCAAGCACGATGAGGCCCGTTTGTTTTCCGATGCCGCTTTCAAGAAGTGTCTTTCCAGCGAGCGATGGCGGCACAATTACATCGAAAAACTCAACGCCTTCACCCATTATGATCGGCTGACGTCCCTGCACGATCGCCATTAACGATTCAGCGCCGAGCGGCGAATAGCTGAGCACAAAATCTGCACCGGCACGATGGATCGCTTCCATGTTTCGATCATGTGTTATCCGGCTGATGATGCGGACCTTTGGATTCAGCCTTCGGCAATAGATCGATAAATAGATGTTGACCGCGTCGTCGTTCGTTGTGAGAAGAACAAGCGAAGATTCCATCAAACCGCCACGCATCAGAGTCTCGCGGTCGGCAGCATCGCCGGTCGTGATCCGGTCAAGATGATCCGAAACGCCGGAACATCGGTCCGGTTCGCGTTCGACCATAAAGACCTTCAAGCCTTTTTCTTTCAAAGCGATCGCTGCCGCCCGGCCAACCTTGCCGCCTCCAAGAATCAGGACCGAATCCGAAAGCTGTTCATCGCTATCGAGCAAGGTTTCAAGTTCGGCGATCTGATCCTTGTTCCCGACCGCCAGCGGCACATCAAAGCCATCCAGCAGATGTTCTGGATCGGCTGCCATCAATCGGCCGCGGCGCCAAACGCCGATAATGTTTACGCCGGTCTTTTCACGCAGTTCTGTCTCGCGAATACGCTTCCCTTCCAAACTCGAATTATGTACGGTGAATTCGACCACGACCCACGAACCGAAATGGCCGATAACGTGTGCGCGATCGTCGCCGACGCTTATTCGATTCGCGAGGTATTCGCCGAGACGTTGTTTGAGCGGTAGAACGTGCGTCACACCGCTAAGTTCCAGGATGTCGATCGAATCCGGATTCTCCGCCGTCGCCGCGATCGTCACATTTGGCGCGGTTTCGCGGACGGTCAACGTGATGTTCGTGTTTCTTGTATCCTCAAGATTCGCAAAGACGAGCAACGCATGTTGGGCCCGCATCCGTTCATACGTCGCTCGGCTATCAACCTTCCCACACACGACCGAAACGCCCGATTGAAAAAGCTTTGCTCCTTCTGCCGCATCTTCTGCGATAACAAAATAGGGTATACCGCTGTGTTTGAGCCGTTTAATAAGGCCTGGTGCGACCGTGTCGTATCCGCAAATGATAACGTGGCCGGTCATATCGGGCGGGACGCTTGTAGGACATTGGCCGTGGATCTGAGCTTCAAGCCACGGAGCGTAAAAATACCGTATAAACGTGAACGGAAGCATTATCAAAAGCAAGACGACTCCCGACATAAGGACCAAAAGGCTAAACGCACGGCCAATATCGCTTCGAAACGTTATGTCACCGAAACCCAAGGTCGTCATCACCGTGAGAGTCCAGTAAAAGCCGGTGACCCAACTGTAATAACGATCTTCCGCCAGCGCCATTACGAAGTGGAACATCACCGAGTAAATGATGATCACGCTGACGATAAACACAATGTATTTCGTCAGCGCGGCAATGTTTTGACGGCTTTGCTTTTGGTCGAGGAAATAGCTTACCTGGCTAACTAGAAATTTCATTTACGTTGTTTCTAATTCTTCCGAAATTCGTCAATATCCAGCCCGAACTCTTCTTTCACATATTCTTCCTGTGCGGAGGTCACACTTCGCAGATTGATCAAGCGGCGTTCGGTCTTTTTGATGTGCGTTTTCGCCCGTTCGGCCATGTGTTTTAGCATGTCGCGGCCTTCCCCAGATTCGGCTTCGCATTTCTGAAATAGCTCGAAAAGTTCCGAAGTGGTCGCCTCAGCTTGCTCGCGGTCGATCTCGACAAATCTGCGTTTCACCTGATAAAGCTGGCGGATCGCTCGGACAAGAATGTCCCCGATCGCATCGCCCGTGATAGCGTCGGGGCTGATGCGAATGTTGGCGGCGAGCTTGTTCATCTTTGATTGATCGCCGGAAGTGTAAGCCTGATTAAGTTCCGCCATCAGTTCATGCCGACGCTCTTTTTCGCCCGCATCGAGAGCAAGATCAGGATGAATTATTCGTGCAAGATCGTGATATGCCTTTCGTGCTTCGGCGGTGGGCTCCCATTTTTCGAGTTCGTGTGCCGCAGCAGCCGTCAAACGGGCCGCAGATTCCTCGGCGATTCGCCGAAGCTCTTCAACACGCTTCTTGATCTCTTCGTCGTCGGGAACAAGCTTGAGTTCTTCCTCTGCGATCTCGGCATCGATCTCGTCCTGCTCAGCGTAGAGCCGCCCAACCTCCATCGTGTACCGAGCCTCAAAACGATCAAGCTGTTCACGCAGATCGGCGAGATCTTCTTCGCGGTCGGCAAGCCGATCCTTCAGCCGCTCAAGCATACGCAGCTTTTTCTCAAGCTCTAATTGTTCGGGTATCGGCTCGCTCATTTACGAGTATAAATTCATCGAACGCGACAGCAATTCGATCGGGTCTTCAATGTTCAACGCCTCGCGGACAAAGTACGGTTCGCCGGCTTCGACGCCGATAAGCGAACCAAAATACCGCGAGCGGTTTTCAAGTTCATCCAGAAAACGCCTGTCAGTCAAACGGGTTTCGGGTTCGTTCGAATTCGGGTTGTAAAACTGCGACGCATGGGCCCGGATCGCGGCCATTTTCTGTTCGAGATACTCCGAGATATCAACAACGAAGGAAACCGAAGTGTGCCGTGAAAAGATATTATGAGCGACCCGCGGCAACGCGACCTTCTCATCGCCCGATTCGGGATCGTAATTCTTCATGCTCGAAAGTCGTGCCGATTCGCGGACTAAATTAGCGATGTGATCATGGTCAGGATGCGGATCGTCGAGCTGATGCGTCAGGATCAGTTTCGGCTTCAGCCGCCGCAGAACACGCACCATCTTCGCCCGCGACGTATCGTCAACAAAAACATGTCCGTCGGCGAGTTCAAGATTCTCACGCACATCGAGCTTTAATATCTTCGCCGCGTCATCGGCTTCTTTCGCACGTCCCTCGACCGTTCCGCGCGTGCCCATTTCGCCTTTGGTTACGTCGAGCGCGCCCGTAGCGTAACCGAGCTTTTTCAGCTTGAGCATCGTACCGCCGACCGTCAGTTCGAGATCATCGGGATGTGCGAATATAGCTAAAATATCTACGGTATCCATTAGCCTAAATCTAACATAGTCATCGGGATTTGCCCGACAACCGCCCCAGAGCAGTGATAGAATCATGGAATGAAACTCATAGTTCTCGGCTCAGGAACGTCAGTTCCCCATCCGCAGCGGTCGAGTTCTGCATATTGGCTGGAGATTTCCGGCGGCAGTTTGTTGATCGATTGTTCGGCTTCGGCGATCCACCGAATGGCTGAGGAGACTTGCGATTGGGCGAACCTGGACGCCATTTGGGTCTCGCATTTCCACCTGGATCATTGCGGCGGATTGCCGGCGTTTCTTTTCGCGACGAAATACGCGGCGGAAACACATGAGCGGCGTAAGACTTTGCGGATCTTCGGAGCCGCAGGCCTTAGAAAGCTGATCGAGAATTTCGACGCGGTGAATAACTATCGCCTTTTAGAGCAGCCGTTTCCTGTCGAAATTGTTGAAATTACAGCACTTGAACCGTTCGAGATCTTGCACGGCGTGCGTGCCGCCGCGCTGAAAACGCCGCACACGCCCGAAAGCCACGCGATCCACATCACGGACAGAGACGGCAAGACTCTCGTCTTTACGGCTGACACCGGTTTCTACGAACCGATGGCCGCCTTCGCTCGTCACGTCGATCTTTTCATTTCAGAATGCTCGTTCGTAACAAAAAAACCGGTCGATATTCACATCAACCTCGCCGAAGCGATGTTTTTGATCCGCAAGGCGAAACCAAAGCGAGCAATGTTAACCCATTTCTATGCGGAATGGGACGAAGTTGATTTCGAGCAGGAAACATCGGCATTGCAGCCTCCGTGCGAGGTGATAATGGCGTCGGATGGGCTCAGAATTGAGCTGTAGGACGCTATAAAACGGTTACAGGCTCATAGAAAACACTTGCAAGCTCACAGATAACATTTGCAGGCTCACAGAAAATAAGTGCAAGCTGTCAGAAAAAAAATTGCCAGCCGTGACAAAACGTACGCCGGCTGGCAGAAAATACGTCGTTTTTTAGAGATTTGGATTACTTTTTGGCGTAATTGCGTTGATTAATGGTCATTAGATCTTCTGGCATCCACTTATCGAGCACTTTTTGCTCGGCTTCGGTGATGCGGGCTCCGCGATTTCGCCAGTCCTTGGTTGGATCATCCTCGCGGCCGGACTGTTTCGGGTAATTTTCGACCTGTTCAAGACTGATTATGATGCCGTGAACGACGTCGTCCCAATCGTCGTTCTGAATTCCGCGAAGGATCACCGGCAAACCGGCGGTCCAATCCTCTTGGGGGACAATGTTGTCGTACTCAGGGATGGTCAAATACGCCGCTTCAGGCAGCGAGCCGCCGCCAAACTCGCTTTTTAACTGCGTAGCAACATCCTTATATGAACCGGTTGGACTATTTTCACGTATCTCAAGCGCACGCTTGAAAATTTCTGTAACGGTCGGAGCAGAACTCATAATTGACGTAAGATTAACACAGATGAACTCAGATTTTAATTCAGAACGGATGGAAAGCCTGGGAAATTTTCCGTGCAAATCTGTGTTGATCCGTTGTTATTTTATATGCGTAATTTTGTTTACAAAGCACATCTTTTTCTCGGGGTCATCGTTTCGATCCCGGTTCTCGCCTGGGCGGTCAGCGGGTTTCTTTATTCGCTACCGAATACGGTCGAGGGCGGCGTGATCGAAAATATCGCAGCCGACCGCGTTAAAGTTGCTCCGACGGAAGCGATGCTAAAGGCGAACGAACTCGCCGGACGCACGCTCCCGACCACCGCTCTTACTCTCTTGATGAAAGACGGACGGCCGCAATATCAGGCGATTGGCGGACTTGGTGCGGAATCGATCTTTATCGACGCTGAAACCGGCATCGCGACAAATTCGAAGCCGCCGTCGGCGAAAACACGCTTCTTCCGCGAGGCTCATTTCTACTTCTTCGCAGGAACGTGGCAGGTAACGCTGCTGCTGATATTCTCGGGGCTAGCGGCACTTTCCGCTTTAACAGGCATTTATCTAAATTTTGTTTATTGGGGCGGAAAGCTGACGCGAAAGAACCAAAACGTGATCGAACCCGTAACAGAACATGTCCACTAACGCGCCGCGGTTGCCTATCGGCTGCAACGTTTGCTTGTGTTTCACCGTCTCAGCTTATACGCTTTTCCTAAGGGCTTTATGAAGTTTTTGATCACCGCACTTTTTCTAACACTTTTCACCTTTTCGGCGTTCGGCCAGAACGAACAGGCTCCGATCGCGGAGAAATCATTCGCCTACAAAGATTGGACTTACAAGAATCTGGAAGGCGAAGGCGAAACGAACTTACGAAAGTTCACCGAGGGAAAGAAGTTCGTGATGGTCGTCTATTGGGCTCCGTGGTGCCCGAATTGGAAACACGACGTAGCGTTCATTCAGCAGCTTCACGAAAAGTATAAGGACAAAGGCCTGACGATAATCGGCGTTGCGAATTACGATTCGGTCGAGAAGATGAAGGCTCACGTTGCTCAATACAAGCTCACGTTCCCGATGGTTTACGACAAAACGACATACGGCGACCGTGAAAAGACCGTCCATTTCACACAGCGCCGCGAGGCAGGCGATCTTCGTAAATGGGGAACGCCCTGGTACATCTTTTTGGATCCGGGAAAGCTGAAGAAGGATGGCGAAGCGTTGACCGAGAAAACGATGGTCGTAAACGGAGAGCTAGTAAAAGCCGATGCCGAGAATTATATCCAAGAAAAACTCGGGCTAACTTCCGCAGCATCGGCAAAGGTCGAAGAGTGCGACCCGGCGACGAAAACTCTTGCCGTATCGAAACCGTGACCTAGAGTGCCGCCAGCGCGTCCGAAAGCTTTTCGACCAAGGTTAAAAGCGGCCGGCCCGAATCGCTAAATCGCCCCGCGACCGCCAGACCTTCCGATTGAGCTGTCAGGTCTGTGATCCCGGCAACTAGCGGCAAGTGTTTCTTAAGTGGTTCCTTCGTCCGAAACTCAACTTCCAAAGCCAGCATTCCCGCACGCAGATTCTGGATCGTCCTGATCAAGGCCGCTTTGTTTTGAGCGTTCGTGTTCCGAGCAGCTTGGTTCGCGTTGCGGTCTTTATCCAGATCTTCAATGCCTTTTGCCACACCGCCGAGCAGGTACAAAAACTTCGTCGTGTTCTTGATCTGAACCGATACCTTATTCGAAGCCGACTTTATTTCCGTTGCCGACGCGGCAACCGTATTCGTCGTAACGACTTTAGGTTTTATTGGTGCCCTTCTCCGCTGAGCATCTGCCGAAGTCGCAAAAACGAATAGTGCCGCGAAGCCGAAAACAAATATCTTAAATTGGATCATAAAAAGCCTGCCTGTTAAAACTGTTGCGAAAATCTTATCATATAGTAGATGCTCAAACGGGAGTTAGAGGTTCGACGCCTTGGGCGCATCGCTTACGGGGACGCATTTGAGCTGCAAAAACAGCTCGAACGCGACGTTATCGAGCGCCGCGAAACCGACTATCTGCTGCTTCTCGAACATCCGCACACTTACACCGTCGGTCGGCGTTCGAAAGAGAACGGCGTTCTTGCGACGGCCGAAATCCTCAAAAGCATCGGTGCTGAAGTTCATGAAACCGATCGCGGCGGAAAGGTGACCTATCACGGACTTGGCCAGATCGTCGGCTATCCTGTGATCAGCCTTTCGCCCGACCGAGAAGATGTTCACAAATACGTTCGCGATATTGAGGAAGTATTGATCCGTACGATGGCTGATTTCGGCATCGAAGCCTTTCCTATCGAAGGGCTTACGGGCGTGCATACTGCGGAAGGCAAGATCGCGGCGATCGGCATCCATATCAAGCGTTGGGTAACGACGCACGGTTTTGCTTTGAACGTAAACACCGATCTCAGCTATTTTAATTGGATAATCGCCTGCGAAGGCGAACCGGTCACCTCGATGGAAAGGCTGCTCGGCCGCGAGGTCGATATAGCAGAAGTTGAAGATCGGTTAATAATAAATTTTGCGAATGTTTTCGATATCGAAGGCACTGCTGAATCCGGCTCTGCGGCGATTGCATCCGTTACAGGATCGGTCGCGGCCTAGCCTTAACTTGGGGGAAACATGAAGAACATTTTTTTGTCATTGGTAGTTGTATCATCGTTTATTTTTGCCGCGTGTGGCGGTGCCGCTGATGGCAATCACGCAAACCACAGCAGTAAGGCAAATGCGAATGCCGCTCCGGCCGGCGCGGTAAACCTTTCTGCAACAGATACGCCGCAGCGAATTAAGGATATGATGGCCGCTCGCGGCGAGCAGGACGCGGCCGCGCCCGAGATCGAGATCACTGTCCCGCCCGATGGAGCAACGGTCGAAAGTTCAACGGTTCGAATTCTGCTTACTCTCGGCGGTGACCTGAAAGGCTACAAGCCCGGAATGGACGACGCTACCAAGATGGGAAACCACATTCACGTGATCTTGGACAATCAAGCTTACGAGGCTTATTACAACATCGAAGAGCCGTTCGAACTGCGGAACGTTCCGGATGGTGAACACACCCTTCGAGTTTTCGCGTCGCGCCCCTGGCACGAAAGCTATAAGAACGAAGCGGCATTTGATGTAGTTAAATTTACGGTAAAGAACGGCGGTGCGAACCTAGACATTCCGGCGACGACGAACAGCGGCAAACAAATGTCCAACGCGAATTCGAATACGAACACGGCGGCCAAACCGACACCTGAAGCTAAAGAGTTACCTGCCTCAACCGGCGGAGCCATCGACGTCACGAAACCTCTTTTGACATATAGCCGTCCGAAGGGCGAATACAAAGGTGCCGATGCCGAAGCGATCATGATCGATTTCTGGCTGGCCAATGCCAAGTTGGTCGGTGACGGCGGCGAGTATAGCGTTCGTTATTCGGTAAACGGTGGCGAACCGAAGATGATCGAGAAGTGGGCTCCGGTCTGGCTTTCGGGTTGGACCGCCGGCAAGCACACGATCAAACTTGAACTCATCGATAAGGACGGAAACGTTGTCGATAACGGCGGATATAATTCGACGACGCGCGACATTACGGTCGTGAAATAAATGAACTGGTCATATCTCGCCATCGCAGGAGTGCTTGAGATTGCGTGGGCGATCGGATTGAAATATACGGAAGGCTGGACACGGCTTGTGCCCAGCCTTATCACCGGTGCTTTAATGGTCGCGAGCTTTTACTTTCTTTCGCTGGCGGTGAGAACACTCCCGATCGGAACTGCTTACGCAGTTTGGACCGGAATTGGAACGGTCGGTGCCGCGATCCTTGGAATGATATTGTTCGACGAGCCGAAAGACATTGTCCGGATCGCGTGTATCTTTCTGATCATCGCCGGCATTGCTGGATTAAAGCTAACATCGTCAAATTAGACACGAATTCGACAATGGAAGTTTCCAGTTTTGACTTGGGACAGCGAACGGTTTCACTTAACCTCAAAGATTCAAACTAGACACTAGCCCTCACTCATGTGCGGGGCTCAGACACAATATGCGACGCGATATCACCTCGTGGTACAGCCACAATCTAAACATGGACATGCCGCTCGTGGCTTACGGGCACGCAGGCTATCCGCTTTTAATGTTCCCTACCGCAGCAGCGGATTATCTTGAGTACGAGCGATTTTATTTGGTCGATGCTATCAAGGATTTCATCGATGCGGGTCTGATCCGAGCCTATTCGATAAATTCAGTCAACAAATACAGC
>JBBSKW010000027.1:0-27191 GCA_038256005.1 Pyrinomonadales bacterium | reverse complement strand
GTGCCGTTGCTGGGAAGTTCCGATCCATCAGAGGCCGTCGTGGACGAACTGATGGGACAGTTCATTACCTTCGCTTTCGTCCCGTTTGGTGTTGGTTGGCCGTTCATTCTCGCCGGATTCTTGCTGTTTCGTTTGTTCGATATTTGGAAGCCGTACCCGATCGACGACCTTCAAGTTTTGCCCGGTGGTTTGGGTATTTGTGCCGATGATCTTGTTGCGGGCGTATATGCGGGCATTTGTTTGGCGGTAATATATGCAGTTAGTCTCCAGTTATGATAATTCACGTTTTACCTGGCGATTCGCTCGTTGAAGAATTTACAAAGGCAGGTATTGAAGGCGAGACGGTCGTCTTTCGCGAAGCGTTGATCGCAGGCGATGTGGTCGCGGCGAGCCTTGATGAATTTTGGGACATTCGCGCTAATTTTCTTGAGCTGGAATACGGGGAAGATCCGCTCGATTATCGAGAAAAGGTAGCGTATGAGATTGAGCGATTAACATACTTGCCTGCTGATGCCGAGGTAAATCTTTGGTTCGAGTACGAACTTTTCTGTCAGGCAAATCTGTGGTTCTGCCTTGACCTGTTGAAATATCATGCAAGCGTTTACCGTGTCGCTCCGCTCAATGCGTCTCCGGACGATGTATGGAAAGGATTTGGAAAGCACGATGCTCCAGCGCTCGAAGAATGTTTTCAGGCTCGGGCCCGAGTCAACGATGAAGATAAATTGAAGGGTTCGAAACTCTGGGAAGCATTTCGAAATCGCGAGAGCGAAAGTCTGATTGAACTCGGGAACTATCGAAGTGAATCTTTCCCGTTCCTGAAAGAAGTTTGCGGCGCGGCAGCTGGAATTGAAAAACGACCCGGAGAGATCTTAACGGAAATTAAAGAAACAGGTATTTCGGAATTTGATGAGGTCTTTGCGGAATTCCAAAAACGTGCAGGCGTCTACGGCTTTGGAGATCTTCAGGTTGAACGCTTAATCGAGCGAATTTAGACCGTCCATATTTTCATTCTCCGCTTTAATCAGTACTTGGTCACTGTCCTTCTGAAGGATCCAGCCTTTTCGCCAGAATATCAACAAAAGTACGACCGTTATAACTAACATGAGCCCCAGCGTTGCGAAATAGCCCCATCTCCATTTGAGCTCAGGCAAGTTCTCGAAGTTCATCCCGTAGATCCCCGCGATAAGCGACAGGGGTAGGATGATAGCCGAAACGACCGCTAGCGTCTTCATTACATCGTTCGTTTTGTTTGCTACCATTGCCAAATGAATGTCTGATAGGCCGCCGATAAGGTCACGGTAACTTTCCGACACGTCTGTAACGCGAAGCAAATGATCGTGCACATCTCGGTAAAATGGCAATACGTCGGGCGGTATTTGATGAAACTCGCCATGTGAAATGCGATAGAGAACCTCACGTTGACGCGCTGAAATTCGCCGGAGCCGGGCAACACTCCGGCGATGTTCCATAATATCTTCGAGTACTTCATAATTCCCGGTTCTTATATCAAACACTCGGTCTTCAAGCGAGCTGATCGAAACGTCAAAGTCATCGACGACCGGCATATATTGATCCACGATAACGTCGAGAATTTGATGAAGTAAATATGCAGCACCCCGTTGACATGCGAAGGGGCTGATCCGCACTTGCTGTTTTACAACCTTGATACTCCGAAACCGTTCGGTGTGAAAAGTAACAACGAAATTTTGACCAAGGTATCCATCGAGTTCCTTCGTAACAAAATTCTCGGGCCGTGTTTCACCGGCCTTAATCCCGTGAACGATGAAATATAAGTAATCCGGAAAGGGCTCAACTTTAGGCTGGTTCCGTTCTTCGATGCAGTCTTCTATCGTAAGTGGGTGAAACCCAAAAGTGTCGTTGAGGATCATTCGAGCCTTTTCGATCCGTTCTGGAGTGTCGCCGAGGAGATCGACCCAAACTACGTTTGTCTTATCTTTCAGGAGCTCGGGTAGATCGGTTGCAGAAAAACCTTCTTCGACGTGGTCGGCACCATTTCTGTAAACAAATATCTGCATTCCGTCGTTTAACCAATCTAACTTCAGATTCGAAACTTGGCTGTGTTAACCTCAAACTCTACTATATGTCCGACGAAAACATAACACTCAGGGTAAGCAATGTAATAAAACGATTCGGAGATTTTACAGCGGTCGAAGACCTCAGCTTCGACGTTCAAGCCGGACGTGTCTTTGGATTTTTGGGTCCGAATGGAGCCGGAAAAACAACGACGATCCGTATGATTGTTGGGATCACCTTTCCCGATGAAGGTTCGATCACGCTCGGTGGCGAACGAATTTCGCACAAGTTGCAAAGCCGCATCGGCTATCTGCCGGAGGAACGCGGGCTCTATAAGAAGATGCGAGTGCTCGACCAACTCCGCTACTTCGCCGCGCTGAAAGATGTTCCGTCGAACGAGATCGACAAGCGCATCGATTTTTGGCTCGACCGAATGCAGCTTGCCGAATGGAAAAAGAAAAAGACGACTGATCTTTCAAAGGGAATGCAGCAAAAGATTCAGTTCATCGCGACCGTACTGCATGATCCGGATGTGCTTATTCTTGACGAGCCTTTTTCGGGGTTGGATCCAATAAACGTGGAGTTCCTGATGGAGGTCATCGACGAATATAAGTCCGCTGAAAAGACGATCATCTTTTCCACGCATTTGATGTCGACCGCGGAGAAGCTTTGCAACGACATTATTTTGATCAACAAGTCGCGAAAGGTGCTCGGCGGAAGCCTTCGTGAAGTAAAAGAAAGCTACGGCCAGAATCTGATCGCGTTCAGGGGTTCTAACGCCGAAAACATCTTGAATGACAAATCGCTTATCGAACGCGTCGTTTCACATTCTGACGAGAAAGAATTGCATCTAGCTCAAGGCGTCGATTCGCAGGAATTGTTGAAGCGAATGATCACGGCGAATGTAGTGGTTTCGAAATTCGAAAAGACCGAGCCGAGTTTGAACGATATATTTATCGAGCGGGTGACAAATGCGTAAATTTTTAGCGGTCGTAAAACACGAATACAAAAAGGTCGTTCTGAAATGGTCGTTCTTAATTGGCACGATCTTGCTGCCGGTATTGGCAATAGTCGTTTCGATCGTTCCGGCGCTGATATTTTCGATCAAAGGCGAACCGACACGTATCGCGATCGCTGATCCAAACGGACAGGTCGCAGTGCGTCTGAAGCAGAATCTTTCAACCGAAAAGATCGCCGAGCGGGTTCGCCGGCAGGCTCAGGAAGCGATCAGCAACATTTCTGTTTCGCAAGATGAACAGTTGAAGCGGTCGGCTAACGTCTTTCAGGATAGTTTTGCTTTCATCGATCTTGGTATGGCCGAAAAAAGCGGTGATGAACTTCGGCAATTTCTACTGTCCAAAGTTACTGCCAATGAGATCGACGCCTTTCTAATTGTTCCTAGCGATATAAATGATCCAAACGCAGTCTTTGAATTTCGCTCGCGAAAGGGCGGCGATATCCTTTCGGGCGGGATGTTCAAGGACGCATTGAATAGTGCGGTTCGATCGGTGCGTCTGGCGGGTGAAAACATTAGTGAGGCAAAACTCGATCAGCTTTCGCAACGAGTGAACTTCGACGCCAAAGGGTTGGACGAAAGCGGTGGTGAAAAGAATACCGATGGTCTGTGGATTGCATCTCTAATAATCGGGATGATGATCTACATCACGCTTGCTATCTACGGCCAGGCAATAATGGGTGCGGTCGTTGAGGAAAAGGAAACGCGTATCGCCGAGATATTGTTTTCCTCGGCGAGGCCGTTTGAGCTGATGCTTGGGAAACTGGTCGGCGTTGGGCTCGCGGGATTAACGCAACTTGGAATTTGGGTGGGGACGATCGTGGTGATATTTGCGGTTGCAGCTTCACAAACTGAACTGGCTCCGTTCCTGGAATCGGTGCCAAAGATCTCGCCGTTGATGATCGTATATTTCATGCTGTTCTTCCTCGTGGGATTCTTTACCTATGCGGCAATTTTTGCGTTGGTTGGTTCGATGGTAACCAGCCTGCAGGAAGGCGGGCAGTTCGCATTTCCGCCGATAATGATAATGCTCGCCGGTTTCTATTTCAGCATCGCAGTCATTCGCGATCCCGGTTCTTCGCTGTCATTCTGGGTATCGATCGCACCGTTTCTCGCGCCGATGACGATGCCCGTCCGCATCCTAGCCGAAACGCCGCCCGTATGGCAAATATTGCTGGCGCTCACTGTAAACGCGGCAGCGATAGCAGGACTTGTGTGGATAACTGCACGCGTCTATCGCGTTGGAATGTTGATGTACGGAAAGCGAGCGACGATCCCTGAGGTGTGGAAGTGGATCCGTCAAGCGTAATGGATAATTGATAACGGACAATGGACAATTCGGAGAGCTAATTTGTCTATCGAGATAGAAAAAAAGTACCGCCTTACCAACGAACAGCGCGATGAAATTATTGCATCGCTGACGGAATTTTCGGCCGAGTACGTCGGCGAAGATGCGGAAGAAAATATCATCTACGGCGGAGCGGTGCTTCGAGAAAAGAATGCCGTTCTTCGCGTCAGGATAATTGGCGAACGTGCGATTCTAACCTACAAACTTCGGCTCGCAGGCACCGGCGATATTAAGCGTCAGATCGAGGAAGAAACCGAAGTTGCCGACCCGAAAGCGATCCAGACTATTGTAAGGGAGCTTGGCTTTTCGCCGGTCCTCGTCTACGAAAAGCTAAGACGGACTTGGCGTTTTCGTTCGGTCGAGGTCGTTCTAGACGAACTACCGTTTGGGCTTTTTATGGAGGTCGAGGGCTCGATCACAGGCATCCGTGAAGCTGAAATGTTGCTTGATCTTGATGACCTCAAAACCGAACATAAAACGTACCCGCAATTAACAAGCGAGCTCGGAATCAGGAACGGAGATATTTTCGAAGCCAGATTTTAACCAACACCATAGAATTCTTGCCCTGCCGCAAGAACCTCAAGTATCATCGTTCTAGGTTCACTAGGAGAATCGCCATGAGAAAACATCTGTTAGGGTTATCGTTATTTGTCTTGATAGTTTCATCGGCAGTGATGATCTATTCGATGTTCGGCCCGCTACCAATACCGTATATCACCACGCCATTTGTAGGTGGCGATGAAACATTTCACGCGTGCGACCGATCGAACCGTGAAATAGAACAGCGCATTCTCACATCTGAATACGATGTGGCCTCCGGTGGATTTTATTCAGAAATCGAATTGGAGTGGAAGGGAACTGGCCGGCCTCCAACAAAACTCTTTGTGAAACTGTTAATTACTGAAAATGTTGCAACCCCAGGACTTGTAATTTTCTCTGGTGATGTAATAAACATGCCGTTTGCAGACGACAGGATCGTGAGGTCGAGAATAACGATTCAGAATGATTCTCTACGTATGTTCGGCGATTGGAACAACATCTACGCCTTCGTTGATCTTTCCGACGACGGGAAGTTCCCAACCTCTATTGATGAGTGTAAGAAGCGAGCGGTACTAATCCCGGTACTGAAAGTTCACATGTAAATTGCTGCAAGTCTTGTTTCCGAACCCGTTCTTACCGTCATGGTAGGCACGGGTTCTTTATTTTTGTCCAAATTGGAGCAATGAAATGAAACAGGAAAATATCTTCTCTTCCCGGTATTTTGCCGGTCTTTTGGTTTTAACGAGTCTTATAGTTTCAGCATGTGGTGATGCGGAGCGATCCGAGATCGCCGGAACAGCAAACAAGCCGGTCCAAACTGCTGATGCTCGGAATGCAAATGCGGCAGCGAACACATCGGCGAGCCCGCTTTATGAATCAAAGGATTTCGATGACGGCGAGTCCGGTGAACGATACGCAGAGATCAACGAAAATCCATTCTTCGAAACCGCACGTGCTCCGCTTTCCACTTTTTCGATCGACGTCGATACTGCTGCGTATTCGAACGTCCGTCGTTTCCTTAACAACGGCCAAATGCCGCCGAAGGATTCGGTTCGCATCGAAGAGCTTATAAATTATTTCGAGTACGACTATCCGCAACCAATTGGGAATGTTCCGTTTTCGGTCAACACGGAGGTCGCGGTATCGCCGTGGAATCCAAATAACCGTTTGATGACGATCGGCCTGCAGGGCAAGAAGGTTTCGCTCGATAACACGCCGGCGACGAACCTCGTATTTCTGCTCGACGTCTCCGGTTCCATGAATGCTCCGGACAAATTGCCGCTGCTGAAAGAAGGCCTTCGAATAATGGTTAATCAGCTAAAGCCGAGTGACCGTGTTGCGATAGCTGTTTACGCGGGTTCAAGCGGTTTAGTTCTGCCATCGACGCCCGTAAGCCAGAAGGGAGAGATCTTGGCCGCGTTAGATCAATTGGAAGCAGGTGGATCGACAAACGGCGGACAAGGAATTCAGCTAGCTTATACGGTCGCCACCAACAATTTTATCAGTGGCGGAAACAATCGCGTGATCTTAGCGACAGACGGCGACTTCAACGTTGGCGTTACCGGCGACAACGCTCTAGTTAGCTTGATCGAAGAGAAGCGAAAGAGTGGGATCTTTTTATCAGTTCTAGGTTTTGGAAGCGGCAACTTGAACGATTCGATGATGGAAAAGCTTTCGAACAAAGGTAACGGTAATTACTCATACATCGATTCGCGCGACGAAGCTCGGCGTGCCCTTGGTGAGCAGGTTGCGGGAACGCTTTACACCATTGCGAAAGACGTGAAGATCCAGGTCGAATTCAATCCGGCGAAGGTCGCGGGTTATCGACTTATCGGGTACGAAAATCGCTTGCTCGCTGACCGTGATTTCTACGACGACAAGAAAGACGCAGGTGAGATCGGGGCGGGGCATTCCGTCACGGCACTTTACGAAATTGTTCCGGCTGGGCAAAAGGTCGATAACGGTGGCATCGAACTGAAATATTCCAAATACGAACCGAGTGGAACGAGTTTCGGTAGCGAAATGGCGACCGTGAAACTGCGGTACAAAGAGCCTGATGGAAACGAAAGCAAACTGCTATCGATCGGTGTGCTCGACTACGCTATAACTGTAGAGTCCGCGTCAGAAAATCTGAAGTTCGCAGCGGCCGTCGCTCAGTTCGGTTTGGTGCTGAGGGACTCTAGATACAAGGGGAATTCGAACTTCGAGTCGATTAGCAGCCTTGCGAACACCGCGATCGGCGGCGATGCCCGCGAGCGGCGGAAAGAATTTCTGCAGCTTGTAGATCGGGCACGATCGCTCAGCGGCCGGAGCTAGGCTGCATCATTTGCTTCTGAATCGGCTAGGTCAATCGCAACGGCTTTTAGGATGTCGGATATCAGCGAGTCGTGATCAAATGGTTTGGTCGCGTAACGCTGAAACCCGGCATCAAATGCGCGGCGGCGGCTTTCTTCATTAGCGAAGGCGCTTAGGGCCATCGCTGTGATTTTCCCGCCCTCGGTTTCTGGCAACTGGCGGATCCGGGCGATCAGCGAATATCCATCTTCGTCGGGCATGGCCAGGTCCGAGATCAAGAGGTTTGGAAGCCGTCCGCGTGATTCTGAAAGTAGGCGAAATGCGACCTTTCCAGATTCAGCAACCTGTATCTTGGCTCCGCACTTTTCAAGAAAGATCTGGAGCACTTCGCGCGAATCTTGATTATCTTCGACGATCAAGATCTTAAGGCCCTCTAGCGGTTTAGAACTTGCCACGACCACGTTGGGACTCGAATCCTGGTGGACAGCTGCGTTCGCGTTTATGGGAAGTGTGACGGAGAACTTCGAGCCCTTGCCAAGTCCATGACTTTCGACTCGGACGTGTCCGCCGTGGCGTTCGGTCAATATCTTAACGATTGAGAGTCCAAGGCCTAGCCCTGTATTGCCGCCGAAGTTTCCGCTTTCCACTTGTGAGAACTGTCGGAAGACTCCGGGCAGCGCATCTGCGGAAATACCCGCTCCGTTGTCTTCGACGTCGACGGTAACGGCTTCGGCACCTGTCCTTAATGAAACCGCAATGGTTCCTCCGGCGGGGGTGAACTTTAATGAGTTTGAGATCAAATTTCCAAAAACTTGTTGGAGGCGGGCGGAATCGCCAACTATCGATAGCTGTTCTATATCCGGTGTGAAGGAATACGTGATACCTGCTGCTTGTGCGGCCGGCCGGTGAGCTTCCACGACACCGCGGACAACCTCGCAAATATCTATAGTTCGATACTCTAATCTCAGCTTTCCGGAAGCAACGCGTGCCGAATCGACGAGATCATTTATCAATTTAGTTTGGGAACGAGCACTTCGTTCGATCGTTTCGAGAGCATTTTGCCGCGTCTCTTTATCGACCTCTTTTGTTAACAATATTCTCGACCAGCCGATGATCGCGTTGAGCGACGAGCGGATCTCGTGCGAAACGAAGGCGAGGAAGAAATCTTTCGCTCGATTGGCCTCGATGGCTTCGTCGCGTGCTCTTCTCGCGACTTCGTTTGCCCGGGCAAGTTCGGCCGCCGCAAGCTTTTGTTCCGTGATCTTGCGGACCACGCCCATCATCTTCTGTGGGGTGCCATCGGTGCCGATGATAGACTTACCCTCGGCGAAGATCCAATCGACGGTCCCATCGTGGTACCGAACCCGAAATTCTTCTTCGTATTTTCTTCCATCTTTCTGCGACGTCCGAAAGAAATTCGTGACAAACTCCTGGTCATCGGGATGTACCACCTCAATAAACCGTTCAAACGTCAGTTGTTGATATGACGGAATGTGGAAGAGCTTGTTGCAGCGGGGAGTTGAATAGATCTTGTCATCAGCAAAATCCCAAAACCAAAGTCCTATATCTGCGTTCTCGGCTGCTGAGAGAAGCTGCTCAGCCTTTTGATCCCCCTGCGAAAACCTTCCACCTTCGTCGTCCGGTGCGTGGCCACTAATAAAAATTACTTTTCGGTCATACTCTAATGTAATTGGAACTAATGAAAGAGCGATCGGAATTTGATGTTCCGAACTAATTCGGAAGTCCAACTTCACCGAATCACATTGCCCTTTCAAACAATCCCGAATAGATTTTTCAAATATTGTGGCCGTCTGCTCTGACGATTGCCAATAGACCGTTTGCGTAAAGATCTGTCCAAGTAAAAGTTCAGGTTTCGTTCCTGCCTTCTCGAATAGGTCGCCATCCATTGCGAGGATTCTGCCGTTTTCATCTAACAGACCATAAAGGTCGAACGACGCTTGAAAAATAGATTGTAAATGAGTGCCTAAGGCAGAGAATGCAAGGGCTGAATCGCTCGGCGTGGGTTTTGAATCCATATTCCTAGTTTGAAAGACAGCTTTCGATATGACAAGCACAGCAATTGCTTTGCCAGTATATTGAACCTTAAAGTGGTCGAACAAAACAACAACTGAACAAAATTCGAGCGTGGAGCGTCCGATTTTGATACAATACTCTTATTCGATAAATATAGATACGCTAAATATATGAAATATAGGGCATTGGCCATTGATGATGACAAAACATCGTTGCAGCTGCTGGAATTTCAGCTAAAAGCTGAAGGCTTCGACGTTACCACATCCGAATCCGGAAATGGGGGCCTTGCCCTTATCGCTGAGCGCGAATTCGACGTCATCCTGACCGATCTGCACCTTCCAGACATTAGCGGGATAGGTTTGATTAAAAGCGCACGCGAGGTCGCACCGGAAACCCAGATCATAATGATCACGGGCGATAAGTCGAAGGACAAGACTATCGAAGCGACCAAGGCTGGAGCGTTCTGGTATTTGGAAAAGCCCTACGAAGAAGACGAATTGATAGGCTTGGTGAATAAAGCGGTCGAGCTCAAGCGTGCAGCCTCCGAAAATCGCGAACTGCGGCTCAAGCTTTCGAGCACCACATCGTACGAAGGCATCATCGGCGGAAGCCGGGCGATGCAGAACATTTATTCGATCATTGAAAGCGTTGCGGAATCCGATGCGAACATTCTGATACTTGGCGAATCGGGAACTGGTAAGGAAGTTATCGCGAACGCGATCCATTATAAAAGCCATCGGTCAGAGAAACCATTCATTAAAGTGAACTGCTCGGCATTGCCGAAAGATCTGATCGAATCGCAGTTATTTGGTCATGTGAAGGGTTCGTTTACGGGCGCTCACGTTGATAAAGAAGGCTTCATCGGCCAAGCGAATCGTGGCAGTCTGTTGCTCGATGAGATCGGTGAAATGCCGGTTGACCTTCAGCCAAAACTACTACGCGTCCTTCAGGAGAAGGCGTACTACAGGGTTGGCAGCGATAAACCACAAGAGGCGGATTTCAGGCTTATTTCGGCAACAAACCGCGATCCGTTCGAAGCGATAACTGATGGAGCCCTACGCGAAGATCTTTACTACCGCATAAATACCATCGAAATTCGCATTCCGCCGCTGCGCGAACGGATGGAAGATATTCCAATGCTCGCCGAGCATTTCTTGCGAGTTTACGCAGAAAAATACAAAAAATCAGGCGTCGCATTTTCGCAACAAAGCTATGACCAGTTGCTCAATTATCATTGGCGTGGAAATGTTCGAGAATTGCAGAATGTGATCGAGCGTGCCGTACTTTTGAGCAAAGCGGACAAGATCGAGAACCTAAGCATTCAACAGGGCGAAAACGAAGCCTCAGCCAATTTCGAATTTGCGGCCTATGCTGCCTCGGGCAGTTCAACAACTACACGCGAATTGCAGCCTGCCACGTCCGTCGTAACGAATCGATTGGAACTGCCGGGTTCGGACGGCGATGTTTTCGATCGCGTGGGCAAGTTAGTTGTTGAATCACTTAAAGAAAAAACGGAGGGAGAAGATCAGCCCGACGTTTTCGACTCGATCGAGGGCGGAATCGTCAGGGCCGCATTAAAACGAACTCGCGGAAACAAACAAGCGGCCGCCCAGCTCCTCGGCGTCTACCGACCACGCCTTTACGGCATGATAAAGCGACACAAGATTTCTGAAGATGAATAAGAAATTGGGCTGTCAGAAATGACAGCCTTTTTTGGCATTTTCTTCTACTAATCCATATTTTTTTTCGCGGTATGCAGCAAAATAGGTGCATGATTCCGTTCACCGAGAGAGAGAAGTATAGTTTAAAGGTGTGAGGTGAGCGGTTATATGGCTTCTAAATTAATCATCGCAGATTTTTTCGGTAAAGGTCGGCCCCATAAAGAAGACGTAGTTTCGGCGACGTTAGGCAGGGAGGAAATCAGACGTTTGGAAATAGCGGTAACGCTAGAAATGAACAAAAATACTCACAAATTCTTCGAACTGGCGATCAACGGAACCGAAATCGAGACTATGAAGCTCGAATATTCTACAGTGGATAAAAAAGTAGTTAAGACATACTTAACATATGAATTTAGTAATTCAATCGTGAGCAGTTATCAGATATCTGGAAGTCATAGCGGGCGAGGTGAGCCGACCGTTTCCCTTACTTTTAATTTTCGGAAGGTTAAGTTCGTGACTCGTTGAACAGTACTTACCGCAAAAACCTCATTTAGACTTGACCTTCGGTGGAGGTTTAGATACTCTGAGGGTTCGCTTTCAGGCGAAAATAGCTAACAGTGTAGGCAGATATGAGTACTTATTTTCCGAGCGGTAAAGGTTTGGCCGATGGTCGCAAATGGATGGTCGTTGATGCAAGGGGCAAAACGGTCGGTCGTTTAGCGACGGAAGTTGCGCGCATCATCTCCGGCAAGAACAATCCGGCGTGGACGCCTTTTCTTGATATGGGCGACTTTTGCGTTGTGATAAATGCACGCCACGTCAAGTTTACGGGTAAAAAAGACGACCAGAAACTTTACCGGCACCACACGCTTTACCCCGGCGGACTTCGTGAAAAGAGTGTTAAAGAGATGCTCAACACGAAGCCTGAAAAGATCGTCGAATTGGCTGTTCGCGGTATGCTCCCGAAGACCAAGCTCGGCAAGGCAATGGCAAAGAAATTAAAGGTTTACGCCGACGGCGAACATCGCCACTCAGCACAGAAACCAGAGGCGATCGAGATCGCGTAGTTCAAGGTTCAAGGTTCAGGGTTCAAAGTTTAGAACCGTGGAACTTCGTCAACTTTGAACGTTAAACTCGGAACTTTGAACTAACTAGTTATGGCAGACATTCAATATTACGGAACGGGCCGCAGAAAGACCTCGACAGCACGTGTTTATTTGCGTCCGGGCTCGGGTGCGATCATTGTGAATCGCCGCGAGTTTGAAACATATTTTCCTAATCAGGCACTGCAGATGATCATCCGCCAGCCGCTTAGCCTTACCGAAACGATCGGTAAATTCGACATTCTTGTGAACGTCGATGGCGGCGGAACGGCCGGACAAGCCGGTGCAGTTCGCCACGGCATCACGCGCGCTTTGATGGAATTCAACGCGGATCTTCGTCCGACGTTGAAGAAAGCCGGTTTGGTTACGCGCGACCCGCGCCAGAAAGAACGTAAGAAATACGGTCAGAAAGGCGCTCGTAAGCGATTCCAGTTCTCGAAACGTTAATTGCAGTTTACTGTGGTGGGTTGTCAGTGGTCAGTTTTGTCCGCTTATGCCGATCATAAATCCATCGGTCAAGCCATTGGTTCGTTAGCGGCCTGATCGAATACATAAACCATTAGGTCAGGAGATATAAAGTTTTGGCTACAGTAACGATGAAAGAACTCCTTGAAGCAGGAGTTCATTTTGGTCACCAAGTACGGCGTTGGAACCCGAAGATGAAAGAATACATCTTTGGCGAACGCAACGGCATTTACATTATCGATCTTCAAAAGACGCAAAAGCTCTTCCGTGATGCACTTGGATACGTCCAGGAATCGCTTGCGGAACGCCCGAACCAAAAGATCCTCTTCGTCGGTACAAAGCGACAGGCACAGGATGCCATCCGCGAAGAAGCCGAACGGTGCGGACAATACTACGTGAACAATCGCTGGCTCGGCGGTCTCTTGACCAACTATCAGACGGTTCAGAAATCGATCAAAAAGCTGAAAGACATCGAAACGATGCGCGAAGACGGCCGGTTCGAAATGTTGACCAAGAAAGAACGCCTTCAGCTCGACCGGCTGCACGAAGGTTTGATGAAAAACTTGGCGGGTATCAAGGACATGGGCGGAATGCCTGACATGATGTTTATCATCGATGTTCGTAAAGAAGATATTGCGGTCAAGGAAGCAAACCGACTCGGGATTCCGATCGTCGCCGTCGTTGATACAAATTGTTCGCCGGAAGGCATTGATCACGTAATTCCCGGAAACGATGACGCCCTTCGTGCGATCCGATTGTTCGCCTCGCGTATCGCTGACGCGATCCTCGAAGGAAAACAGATCGGTACGGAAGGCGGCATTGCGGTTCCTGTTGATTCTGAGGTCGAAGAAGACGCTGACCAAATCGATATTGCAGCAACGCTTGCGAAAGCCGGCATTTCCGATCCTGACGAAGAGGATGGCGGAATTGAGATGGAAGAAGAAGCTGTAAGTGTTGAAGCCGAAGACGCCGCAGCGGACGCTGAACCGGTCGTCGAACCAGCCGCTGAAAGCACGGCGGATACAACCGAGGCCGCCACGGAAGAAAGCAACGAAGCGACGGCTAGCTAGTTTAATTTTTCAATCCTTTTGAAAGCGTGGCATTTTTCCGACAGCGGTTAATTGGCTACGCTTTTTTACAAACAGTTATATTATTGGAGTTTTTTAGTTATGGCAGAGATAACAGCAAGTGCAGTAAAGGCGTTACGCGAAAAATCGGGTGCCGGGATGATCGATGTAAAAAACGCATTGGTCGAAGCAAATGGTGATGAAGCCGCAGCGATGGAGTTGCTTCGTAAAAAGGGTATGGCAACGGCTGGCAAGAAAGCCGGTAGAGTCACGGCCGAAGGTGCGGTCGGTTCATACATACACATGGGCGGGAAGGTCGGCGTAATGGTCGAAGTAAACTGCGAAAGCGATTTCGTTTCACGCGGCGAAGAATTTCAACAACTGGTGAAAGATGTTGCGATGCACATTGCAGCTTCCGATCCGCGTTACACCAATCGTGAAGAAGTTCCGGCTGACGTTCTCGAAAAAGAACGTGAGATCACTCGCGAACAGCTTAAGAACGATCCGAAAAACGCGAATAAACCTGAAGATGTTCTCAACAAGATCGTTGATGGCCGTTTAAACAAATTCTACGAAGAGAATGTTTTGATCGATCAGCCTTTCGTAAAGGATCCGTCGAAGACGATCGGTGAACTGGTCGCCGAAAAGATCGGTTCTATAAAGGAAAATATCACGATTCGTCGCTTTACACGTTACAAGATGGGCGAGGGCATTGAGAAGAAAGTGGACGATTTCGCTGCCGAAGTCGCGTCGATGGTCGGATAAATTGTTCCGAGTTCAAAGTTCCAGGTCCAAGGACTGACCTGGAACCTCGAACTTTGAGAACTGAACTTTGAATAATAATGGCATTAGCGTTCAAACGAATTCTGCTAAAGCTTTCCGGCGAGGCCTTAATGGGCGGCCAGAACTACGGTATTGATACCGCTGTCGCTGAGTCGGTTGCTCGTGAGATCAAGGCGGTGCATGATCTTGGTGTCGAGGTCGCGATCGTTGTAGGTGGCGGAAATATTTTCCGAGGCGTTTCAAAATCTGCCGGAAATATGGATCGAGCGGCAGCCGATTACATCGGAATGCTGGCGACCGTGATGAACGCCGTCGTTTTGCAGGATGCGATGGAAAAGTTGAATGTATACACGCGGGTGATGTCGGCTATCGACATTCCCCAACTTGCAGAGCCGTTCATTCGCCGTCGAGCTGTTCGCCATCTGGAGAAACAACGGGTCGTGATCTTCGCTGCGGGTACGGGAAATCCATATTTCACGACTGATTCTGCGGCGGCATTGAGGGCTTGTGAGATCGGTGCAGACGTAATATTTAAGGCAACGAAGGTTGACGGAATCTATACCGCTGATCCAATGATCGATCCGACTGCCAAGCGATTCGAAACGATCTCTTATCAGGAAGTCCTCGAAAAGCAATTGAAGGTCATGGACACTTCGGCGATCTCGCTGTGTATGGACAACAACCTGCCGATCATGGTCTTCAACATGACCGAAAACGGCAACATTATTAAGGCCGCAGGCGGTGATCTTAGCATTGGGACGCTGGTCTCGATCGGCGGAACAGCGGCGACGTCCGCAAGATCTTAAATATCAAAACAAGGGTAAATTTGAATGAGTGCATCTGACGTAACGAACGAAACAAAGCCAAAAATGGAAGCAGTTATCGAGGATTTCAAGCGAAAGCTTGGAAACGTTCGAACCGGTCGAGCAACTGTTGGCATGCTTGACGTTATAAGCGTCGATTATTACGGAACGCCGACCCCGCTCGCTCAGATGGCTTCCGTCGCGGTTCCCGAACCACAAATGCTAACTGTTCAACCTTGGGACGCGACTCAGCTTGGTGCGATTGAAAAAGCGATAACCGCCGCAAATCTCGGGTTAACACCTTCGAATGATGGGAAAGTGATCAGATTATCCGTTCCTGCTCTAACGGAAGAACGACGACGCCAGTTTGCCAAACAGATTCACGAGATCGCAGAAGAGCACCGAATTGCGGTTAGAAATGTCCGTCATTCATCGAATGATTCGTTAAAGAAAATGCTGAAGGATAAGTTGGTCTCGGAGGACGAAGAGCGTGGGGCACTTGAGGAAGTTCAGAAGCTAACAAACGCAAATATTGCAAGGATCGACGAACTTGCAAAAAACAAAGAGACCGAGATCATGAGCGTTTGACGCTGTGCTGGATAGACAAAAATGCCCTTCAGATTGATCCGTGACGGGCTTCATCTTTTTGTGGATCACCTATTTTTGAGTTCCTTGTTCGGCCTTATATTTATCGAGCTGAGCCTTGAACTCTTTACACGTTTTCGCCATCTCCACCTTGTCATGTTGATTCTTCTCACCACTCTCACGAATGCCGTCCTTTATTCGGTTTAGAATCGTCGCTTTGATCGCTTTGGTGACGAAATTATCATCCGGGCTGTTCATCTCGGCGGTGAGTTCGTCCATGACCTGGTCGCACTCGGGAACACCGATCTTGGCATCCCCGACCGCGACGTCAACCGCGTCGTCTGAAAGTGTGCGATTGCTGTTATTTAATGTCGATGGAGGGCTCTCACTTGATGGAGAGAAAGTAGAACAACCGAACACCGCAATAAAAAGAATTCCGATAATGGCCAATGAATGAATGTTTTGCATAATCACGTTCAGAATACGCAAATATACAACAGAACTCGGAAAGATTAAAGTGGCGATCGATCCAACGGAGCACCACTAAACGTGTAGGTCACATACAGATTCAGTGCGTCTTCCTTTACGTCGGCCCGAACGTCGCTAACGTCAGCCTTCAACTTGGCGTTAGTTGCCGCGATCGGTAAATTAACAGCGATCTGCTTACCGTTGAGGATCTGTATTGGGTTTACGGAAGTGTTGAGCGACGATTGCACGAGCGGCGTAACGATCCCGCTAACGACCGGGTTAACGCCGTCAAGATTTACGGTCTCGACATTAATTTGACCAACTACCGATTGCGATGCGGCATCGTACCGCAATTCGAATTTTGTACTTGCCCAACCGGTAAATCGCAAGCAGCCAAACGGCGAAGAATAGCTACCCGAAAAAACTAAAGGAGCAACGATCGATCCGTTCACAAAACGAACACCGCTCTGCGTCCCGCTTCCCTCGGGAAGTATATTTATCTGACTCCCACACTGGCCGTCGGCGACCGGCTGGACGGGCGTTGACCCGAGAGGAAAGGCGGGATCATTCATATCCCGAAAGATCGTTTGCAGGATATTGTTGAAAAAATCTTGTCGGAGTACTATCTGGGCCGTTCCAGGTGGAACGCCAGACGCGTCGAGCGGTTTTATCGGCTCGCCATAAACTGAATTGCTGCCCGGCACCCCGACAAAGAAATAAAACGTCAGCGCCACACCCAAGATAAAACCGAGAAGAGCTCCGGCAAGTACCTTACCCATCGTTTCTACCTCTGCTGCCCTTGATTCAAAGCCTGCATCAGCATTCCGGCCAGTGCATTAAACATCATGTCGACCTGGCCGCGGATCTGTTCCGATTCGATCTTCTGTAGACCGGTCGGTTCCATAAAATCTGCTGGTGTCGTTTTCATTTGAATATCGGTCATTTCGGTGATCACACGAAGACCATTAAATCCTTGGACGTTGCCACCGCTCTGCGATTGGGAAACGATCTCGGACCTCAACGGAAGGCCGGTTTCCTTGTCAACTATCAGAAATGATTCTGTAGCAACTTGCCCGGCTTGGGTCTTTGTGTCTGCTACGGCACCGTATGCATAACGGACCGCATCGCGACCGTTATATTTTTCGTCACCAACCAGCCGAACACCGGGAGTAGCTTTTACCCTTTCGACGATCTGCTCCGGCATTAACATACGTCTTACATCAAAGCCGGTCGATTCTCGATCGATCTCCGCATACTGCTTCTTTTCCGGTAACAACATGTAGTTCGTACCGGCTTTATCCAAATATATTACGCGTCCGCCGGCCGGCATCGTAAAGACCATGCGACGGTCAGCACCGCTTCGGGCCACTTGTGCAGAAAGTGGCGGAAGTGCGGTGCTTTTATCAGCTCCCAGAGCTTCCAGTCTCAAAGTAACGGTAGCCTGATATTCGTTTGGCTCTGTGGAAGTGATTATCGACGCGGAAGCCGAAGTGTTCGCGTTCGCCATTGTATTTGAATTCGAATTTGAATCGGAGTTCGCGTTCATGTTGGCACGCGTATTTAAATTCGAAACCACCGTATTTGCAGTCGGAACACCACACGCTGTCAAGCCAATACAAATAATTGAAATAGTCACCAAAAAAGGTCTTCGCATTACTATCCTCCCAATACTGAACCGAATTGATACAGAATTTAATTTCAAAGAGATCAATTGCAACCCCTATGCCGTTTGCAGTTTCGCGTACTTTTCGATCAGTTTTTTCTGTCCATGGCCCGGAAAACTAACGGTAAGTTTTACGTTGTCGCCGCTTCCCTCACGTCGTAGCACTAGTCCCTTTCCATACTTTTCGTGGCGAACATGGGAACCTGGTACAAAGCCGGCATTATCGGGCTTTACTGTTTTTGGCATTGCGGCCGCCGCAGCTTTAAGTCGGCCGTAACCGGTGAGCTCCTCGGCACCGGTCTCCGAATGATCCTTCGTATCACTTTTCCGAACGTCGCTCTCAGAGCGGACATTCGAATCTTTCGACTCCATTCCGCGGCTCTTGAAGAACTCCATTACGGCATCAGCGGAATTATAGGTCTTGCCTTGATAGGTGCTCTTGGGCTTTTGTGGCGCGGAATTCTCTCCTCGAAGTGTGGCGATCGCCGAACGGCCGTTCTTGGTCGCGGAGCTTTTTGAATACGAAAGCCACGACGGCCCATACGACAAATCGTCGATCAATTCGATTGGCAATTCGTTTAGGAACTGCGACGGCTCGGTTGCCATTTCTTCGCCGTAAACTCTTCGGCGCATTGCGTGCGTCACGTAAAGACTTTTTTCCGCTCGAGTTATCGCGACGTACGCTAAACGCCGCTCTTCCTCAAGTTCTTTAGGGTCACTGATGCTTCGCGAATGAGGAAATATACCGTCCTCCAGACCCACGAGAAAAACTGTTGGAAACTCGAGGCCCTTGGCGGAATGCACGGTCATCAATGTGACTCGTGCGCTTTCATCGTATTTATCTGTGTCAGCTGTTAGAGCTGCATGATCGATGAAGTCACGTAAGCCTGCTTCCGGCATTCGGTCGTAGTCCGCTGCCGCGTTGACAAGCTCCTCCAAGTTCTCAAGCCTAGCCTCGGCCTCATCTGTATTTTCAGATCGAAGCATGAGCGAGTAACCGCTGTCGTCGATGGCGGCGATCACCACATCGGTGACCTTCTTGTCCGTGCCCTCGGCTTCGGACGCCTTTGTTTGGAGGCCAAATACAACGCGGCGGAACGATCGAAGTGCGTCCTTCGCCCTATTTGTGAGCGAGTTGTGTGGCGATTCCGGTTCGGTCAAAACATCGATCGTCTGCCAGATCGATCGCCCCATTTCCTTGGCTCGCACCTGAAGTTCGTCGAGTGAGGTCTTTCCCAGCCCACGAGTGGGACTGTTGATCACCCGAAGAAGCGCGATGTCATCGTCTGGATTTAGTAGTAGCTTTAGATAGGCGATTATGTCCTTTATTTCCTGCCGTTCGTAGAACGAGAATCCCCCGACGATGTTGTAGTCGATCCGCATTCGCCGGAGCGATTCTTCAAAAACGCGCGACTGTGCGTTCGTTCGATATAGAATTGCCAAACGCGAATTGGCGTCTTTTCGAAACTGGTCTTCGATCTTCGCTGCTACAAATCTCGCCTCGCTATCCGCGTCGCCGGCTTGGAAATAAAATATACGTTCTCCACCCGGGTTCGACGTCCAAAGTTTCTTTTTCTTTTGGTTTACGTTGTTGCCAATGATCGCATCTGCAGCATCGAGAATCGTTTGCGTTGACCGGTAATTTTGCTCAAGCAAGATCGCTTTTGCTTCGGGAAAATGTTGCTCAAAATCGAGAATGTTTCGAATATCGGCTTGCCGGAAACCGTAGATACTCTGAGCATCGTCACCAACGACGCAAATATTTTGCTGCTTTTCGGTCAGGTATTTGATCAGTGAAAGCTGGAGCGGATTTGTGTCCTGGTATTCGTCGACCAGAATATATTTGTAGCGTTCATTGTAATTCGCTCGCACTTCTGGAGAACGCTGGAGTAATCGCACTGTTTTGATCAGAAGGTCATCAAAATCAAGTGCGTTGGCAAGGCGAAGCCTTTCTTCGTACATTCGATAAACCTTCGCCGTTGCAGCACGTTTTTCGTCAGTCTGCTCAATGCGCGACGTGAACTGCTCAACACCTTCGCCTCTATTTTTCGCTGTGCTGATCGAACCACGAACAATTCGCGGAACGATCTGCTTCTCATCGAGCCCGAGATCTTTAATGCAGGCCTTAATAACTTTCTGCGAATCATCAGTATCGTAGATCGTGAAATTCTTCTTGTATCCTTCGCCAAGAGCTTCAATATCTTGTCGTAATATTCGAACGCAAAGACTGTGAAATGTTGCGATCAACGGAAATGAACCTGCTTGTTTTCCGCGAAGTAATTCGATAACTCGGCTTCGCATTTCACCCGCTGCCTTGTTGGTAAACGTTACGGCCAAAATGTTGTGGGCCGGGATCAGTTTTTCCGTAATTAGATAAGCAATACGGACGGTGATCACGCGCGTTTTACCCGAACCTGCACCGGCAAGTATAAGCAGCGGGCCTTCCGTTGCTTTGACGGCCTCTGCCTGTTGAGGATTTAGACTTTGTAGTCCTTCCATTAAAATATTTCAGCGAAGTAGCGATTGAACCGCCTTAAATTTCTTGTGTTTCGAGTCGCTCATTAATTCGAACAGGGCCATTTCCATTGACGACGAAACGACACCGAGATCGTGCATCCGTGCCAGGCCAGCCGATTTGTCGTGGTCAAATCGCGAAGAAACGCAGTCGCTCAATAAGTGGACGTCGTAATCCTCATTTTTCAGATCAAAGGCTGTCTGCTGGACGCAAACGTGGGCCTCAATACCGCAAATGAGTACATGCGTTCGGCCCGTCAATTTCAGCGTTTCGAGAAAGCTTGCTTCCCGATAAGCACTGAAAGTCGATTTTTCTATCACCGGCGAAGATTCCGGTAGGCACAGTCTTAGCTCCTCAACGGTAGACCCAAGTCCCGCTGAATATTGCTCCGTCACGATCACCGGTAGTTCCAAGACGTCGAATCCGCGGATCGCGATAGCGATTCTTGACGCGATCATCGCAAAATCAGGGATCGCATTGCGGAAAGCTTCCTGCATATCGACGACCAGGAGAACCGCATTTTCTTCGTTAAGCTGATTGATCTGTCTCATTTAGTTTCCTGGCCTTTTCCGCAGCCGATCGGCTCCTTTTCTCGTTGTCTCTCATCTCTTTTCGGTACTGTCGAAAGAAGAAAAAAACCGATGCGAAGCTGATTATAAGTATCAGCAACATCATTGCGGCAATGAAGTAAACTTCGGCAGCTTCGGAACCGGGCATGTATGAAGTTTAGGTTGGCGGCGGCGAACTAGCAAGGAAGACAAGATCGAATGTCTATACCCCCGGTCTAGTGAGGAGCTTCAGAGGTTGGAACCGCATCGTGCCCTTCCTGGCCCATCAACAGGCGGCGATAAAGATCAGGAACGGTTCGCACTTTCTTATCCGCATCGGTAACCAAATGAAGCGTTTCGCCTTCTGCGATCAGGGTGTCATCGCTCTGCCGAAACACCTCATAGACAAAGCGGATCGAACGGCTTCTGATCTCGGCGATCTGAGTTCTTACCGTGATAATGTCGTCGTAAAATGCTGGAGATTTGTGGCGGATGTAGGTTTCGGCAACGACCATTAACGCGTTGTCCGATTCCATCTGATTGTAGGAAAAACCACGGTCTCGGCAGAGTTCGCTCCGCCCGGCCTCGAACCAAATGAGAAAGTTCGAGTGGTGAACTATGCCCATCTTGTCGGTCTCGGCATATCGTACCCGAAGCTCGGTTTCATGCCAGCCGTCCATAAAAATTGGCTGGGAGACAGGGATTCGAACCCCGATAGGCAGATCCAGAAACTGCAGTCCTACCATTAGACGATCTCCCAACGTTATAAGTAATTTACGTGGCGGTTCGACCGGTTGTCAAATGGATGCGGTTGCGGTTATTCGCTGCAATAGGCAGAATAAAAGTTTATGGCTGACCCGGGCGAGATCATAAATAATAGACAAGCCTTTCACGAATTTCACATATTCGATAAATATGAGGCGGGCGCCGTACTTGTTGGCACCGAGGTCAAGAGCATAATGGCCGGGCGTGTTCAATTGAAAGATTCGTATGTATCGATCAAAGACGGCGAAATGTGGTTGCTAAACGCTCACATATCGCATTATTCACACGGAAACAAGCAGAATCACGAACCTCTCCGCACGCGAAAGCTTTTGCTCCACCGAAAGGAGATCGAAAAGCTCGAGAAAGAGATAGTTCAGAAGGGTATGACGTTGGTCGTGACGGCGATCTACTGGAAGAATGGCCGGATAAAGTTTGAGATCGGGGTCGCAAAAGGCAAGAAACTCTACGATAAACGCGAGACTGAGATGCGCAAGACCGTAGAGAAAGAAACGCGACAGCAGTTGAAAGAAGGAATGAGATAAGTTATAGATATTACAAGGTTTTTTGCTCCTATAATAGAAATTTATCACAGAGGTAATTAATGGAATTTCAGGGAATTTCTTCCGGTTTCTCGGAAGCAGGTGTAGACGCTCTCGGGGTGGCTGTTTTCAAAGGCGAGAAGGCCTCGTCACCTGCACTCAAAGATCTTGACGCTCTAACTGGCGGCCATGTTGCCTCGGCGATGAAAGCCGGCGAGTTCAGTGGTGATGCCGGCGAGGTTCTGTCGCTTCGATTAACGCCAAAAGGGAAAGTTAAAGCGGCAAAACTGCTGTTAGTCGGTGTTGGCGAGAAATCAGATTATAACAACAACGGCATTTCGATGGCGGCGGGTTGCGCTACACGAACCCTTCGTAAGGCCAATGCGAAGTCGTTCGCGTTCGACGCTCGTGGTGAGGATGCCGTCGCTGCCGCCCAAAACACGGTTCAGGGAGCGATAACCAGCCAGTTCGAACTCGATAAGTACAAGACGAAAGACAAGAACGACAAATCGATTATAAAGGTTGTTGTTTACGTGAATGGCGCAAAAACAGCGGACTTAAACCGGGGCATTTCACGCGGCCAAGCCATCGGCGATTCGATGAACTTTACTCGCGATCTGGCGAATGAACCGCCAAATATTCTTCATCCGACCGAAATGGCGAAGCGTGCTCAGGCCATGGCCAAGGAAACCGGGTTGAAATGCGAGATCCTTGATGAAGCCAAGATGACAAAGCTCGGCATGGGGTCACTGATGAGCGTTTCGTATGGTTCGGAACAACCTGCGAAAATGATCGTCCTACGTTACACCCCCGCCAAAAGCACCGGAAAGAAAGGTGAACTGTTGGCACTGGTCGGCAAAGGGATCACATTCGATACCGGCGGTATTTCGCTTAAACCGGGCGAAGGCATGGATGCGATGAAGTACGACATGTCCGGCGGAGCAACCGTGCTCGGAACGATGCGAGCGATCGCATTGCTTAAGCCATCGGTTCCGGTGTTAGGTATCGTGGCAGCGGTCGAGAATATGCCTGACGGGAAGGCTTCACGGCCAAGCGATGTCGTAACGGCAATGAACGGCAAGACCATCGAGATATTGAATACAGATGCTGAGGGCCGCTTGATCCTAGCCGACGCCGTTGCCTACGCGGAAACACAAGGTGCGACGAAGATCGTCGATATGGCGACGCTCACCGGAGCTGTGATAATTGCCTTGGGCGACCAGAACACCGGAATCATGGGGAATGATCAGGCCCTCGTTGACGACATCATCGAATGCGGAAAAACTGCCGGCGAAGGCTTTTGGCAATTGCCTCTCAGTAAGGAATACAGCAAGCAGATCCGTTCCGATATTGCGGACATCAAGAACATTGGGCCACGCGGCAAAGCGGGCACGATCATGGGAGCCGTTTTCATTCAAGAGTTTGTCGACAAGGCAAAGTGGGCTCATCTGGATATCGCGGGAACCGCATGGTTCGACGGGGTTCGTCCGCATCAAGCGAAGGGTCCAACCGGAGTTGCCGTAAGATCGCTGCTTGAGCTGGTCGAACGATCGCAATAGACAAAAACTCAAAGACAATTTACTATGGGCTGGTATTTTCATATCAGCCCTTTTTCTTTTGCAATTTTCAGATCGCGACTTCGTCTCTAGTTTGTTAACTAACTCTATCGACCGAACATGCAACAAATGCCCAAAAACTCGATAAATCTCTTGCTTGCAGTTGGATCTCTCTTTCTTGTGACCGCTTGTTTCTGTAAGTCTGACCGGCCCACGTCGTCACCGCTAACGGACGGACCGGTCACGTCAAACAAGAGCACTTCGCCGACCAGTTCGAAAACAAGTGCAAAGCCCGATAAAGGTGATTTTTTGGTCGAACATTTGGACGTTGCGACGCCGAGATATGTCGAGATAGACAGACAGGTTAAGGAGGAGAAGCTTCTCACCAACGCGGCCGAACAGCTCAACCGTTCCCTTAGCCTGCCGCATGACATTCCGCTTCGTACCAAAGATTGTAAGGAAGTCAACGCTTATTACGATTCGCGAGATAAGTCGGTAACGATGTGCTACGAGTTGATGGAATATTTTTATAAGACGTTCAAAAGCGATGGCCGGACTGACGATGAAGCTTATGAAAAGATGTTCAGGGCAGTTCGGTTCGTTTTCTTGCATGAGATCGGCCATGCCCTTATCGACGGCTATAAGCTCCCCATAATGGGTGGTGAAGAAGATGCCGCAGATCGCTGCTCTGCATTTATAAACCTAAAGGAACTCGGTGACGAAGGTGTCGATGCAGTTTTCGCAGCGGCTGAAGCATTCCAGATCGAATCCAAGCGTTCGGCTGCGGGCAAGAGAAATCTCGCCGACGAACACTTGCTCTCGGAACAGCGATTCTATAACTCGCTGTGTATGATCTATGGCTCGAATCCAACAAAGTATTCAAAGATCTTGACGGAAGGATTTCTGCCGAAGGAGCGAGCCGTACGTTGCCCGAGCGAATATCAGCGAACGGTCGATAGCTGGATCACGCTCCTGGAGCCCTGGCGTAAATCCTGATCGATTTAAAACTCGAACGAGAACCGTGCCCCTGTAAATGGGGCATTTTGCTTTTTGGACGTTCCAACTATAAAATTGCGTTTTCACAACAAATTATGAAGATCCACGAATATCAGGGTAAAGCCATCTTGAAAGAATTTGGTGTTCCGGTTCCCCGCGGAATTGTTGCTCGCACTCCGGAAGAAGCCGAATCTGCGGCAATGGAACTTGGCACGGATATCTTCGTCGTCAAGGCACAGATCCACGCCGGTGGCCGCGGTAAAGGGGGCGGTGTAAAGCTTGCGAAATCGCCCGCTGAAGCGAAAGAAGTTGCTTCGCAGATCCTTGGGATGCAGCTCGTCACTCACCAAACCGGACCTGATGGTCAAAAGGTTCAGACACTGCTAATTGAAGAAGGGCTTCCTATCGACAAGGAATTTTATCTCGGCATTACGCTCGATCGAGTAACGGGGCGCAATGTGTTTATGGCGTCGTCGGCCGGTGGAATGGACATCGAAAAGGTTGCCGAAGAAACTCCTGAACTGATACTCAAAGAAACGATCGATCCGTCGGTTGGTCTGCGCGGTTTTCAGGCACGCAAGCTCGCGTTCGGTCTCGGCATTCCTGCCGCGTTAGTCGGTGAAGCAACGAAGTTCATGCTCACGCTCTACGATGCTTACGAAAAGATCGATGCATCGCTGATTGAGATCAACCCGTTTCTTTTAACCAAGGACGAACGCCTTATCGCTCTGGACGCAAAGGTAACTTTCGACGATAACGCGATGTACCGCCACAAAGATTTCGTCGAACTGCGTGACCTTGCCGAGGAAGAACCGCTCGAGATCGAAGCGTCGAATTACGACCTAAACTACATCAAGCTCGATGGCAACATTGGTTGTATGGTTAACGGAGCAGGCCTCGCGATGGCAACGATGGATATTATTAAGCTCGCCGGCGGCGAACCGGCAAACTTTCTGGATGTCGGCGGAGGTGCTTCGCAGGAACGGGTTGAACAAGCGTTCAAGATATTGCTCGCTGACACGAATGTTAAAGCTGTATTGATCAACATCTTCGGCGGTATCGTTCGTTGTGACATGGTCGCAAGCGGCGTTGTCGCGGCGGCGAAGAATCTTGGCGTATCGATCCCGATCGTCGCAAGGCTGGAAGGAACGAATGTCGAAGCCGGACGCGAGATCTTGGCGAACTCGGGCATCGGAATAATCCCGGCGACCGGGATGAACGACGCGGCCGACAAGGTGGTCGCGGCGGCGGCAAATAATTGATTAGGAGACAAAACGATGGCGATCAGATTAGGCGACGAAGCTCCCGATTTTACGGCCGAAACAACGGAAGGAACTATCAATTTTCACGAATGGTTGGGCGATAGTTGGGGCGTTTTATTCTCGCACCCGAAAGATTACACACCGGTTTGCACGACCGAACTTGGTATGGCTGCGAAGTTGAAGCCCGAATTTGAAAAGCGAAACGTCAAAGTAATGGGGCTAAGTGTTGACCCGCTCGAATCGCATAAAGGCTGGGAAAAAGACATCGAAGAAACCCAAGGCACCGCCGTGAACTTTCCGATGATAGCTGACAGCGACAAGAAGGTTGCCGACCTTTACGACATGATCCACCCGAACGCCAGTGATACCTTCACCGTGCGTTCCGTTTTCGTCGTCGGACCTGACAAAAAGGTAAAACTTACGTTAACTTATCCGGCATCGACCGGGAGAAATTTTGATGAACTGCTGCGAGTGATCGATTCGCTCCAACTAACGGCAAAATATAGTGTCGCAACACCCGTAAACTGGAAAGACGGTGACGACTGCATAATCGTTCCCGCCGTTACCAACGAACAAGCAAAAGAAAAATTCCCCGCCGGCTGGAACGAAGTAAAACCATACCTCCGCATCACACCGCAACCGAATAAGGTCTAATGAAACTTCAAGCTCAGGTCGGTGATGAGACGCATGAGGTGGAAGTACGTCGCGAGGGTCAGCGTGTTTTTGCGCGTGTGGACGACCGCGAGTATGAGCTTGATGCGTCAGAGCCTGAGCCCAATGTTTATCTGCTAAAGCATGAAGGCCGAATCCACGAATTTTTTGTCAGCCCGCGTGATAGTTCGGACGCACCATATCTGGTCACTACAGTGAAAGGCGAAACTGAGGTTCAGCTGATCGATCCAAAAAAGCTTCGCAGTTCAAGCGTCGCCGGTGCCGGTTCCGACGGCGCGGCCGAGGTCAAAACGGCAATGCCTGGAAAGGTTGTTCGTTTAATTCTGAACGAAGGTGCGGCCGTTGAGAAAGGCGATTCCGTTTTGGTTGTCGAAGCAATGAAAATGCAAAACGACCTTAAAGCTCCAAAGGCCGGAGTTATAAAAGAGATCCGCGTCTCCGAAGGCCAGACGGTCGCTGCCGGTGACGTGCTTG
>JBBSKW010000026.1:0-27256 GCA_038256005.1 Pyrinomonadales bacterium | reverse complement strand
CCGGACATCGCTGATAATGAACGGTGATCACGTAACGCTCGGCGAAGCGGATGCTGAAACTGAACTCGACGTAAAGCACGAAAGCAAATCGTCTGCGAAGTCTGGAACCGGACTTGTTCACACGGCTCCGGGACACGGTGCAGACGATTTTCACATCGGTAAAAAGTACGGGCTTGAGGTCTATTGCCCGGTCGATAATGCGGGCCGCTTCACCGACGAGGTCGAACATTGGGCCGGTGAAAATATTTTCGAGGCGAACCCAAAGATCGTGATGTTCCTTCGCGAACAAGGAATGCTTGTTCGTGCCGAACGCTACGATCACCGATATCCTCATTGCTGGCGCTGTAAGAATCCGGTCGTGTTCCGTGCTACGCCGCAATGGTTTATCTCGATGAACGAGATCGCTGGTAAAGCATCGGACGATGGCCTTCGTGCAAAGGCATTGAACGAGCTCGGGAAGGTTAGTTGGCATCCGTCGTGGGGCGAAGGCCGGATGGCGAACATGTTCAAAGGCCGGCCGGATTGGTGTGTTTCGCGTCAGCGTTCGTGGGGCGTTCCTATACCTGTTTTCTATTGCCAGGATTGCGATGAAGCTGTTGCGGATCCAAAGATCGTAAACCATGTGGCTGACATTTTCGCTCTGGAAACGGCCGATGCTTGGTACGCGAGGCCCGAAAGCGAACTACTGCCCGAGGGCTTTGTTTGTCCGAAATGCAACAGTGCCGATTTCCGCAAAGAGACCGATATCCTCGACGTTTGGTTTGATTCGGGTTCGAGCTGCGTTGCAGTTTTGGAAACCCGCGGCGATACACTTCAGTTCCCTGCTGACGTCTATTTTGAAGGCGGCGACCAATATCGTGGCTGGTTCAATTCGTCGCTAATGTGCGGTCTTGCGGCACACGACCGCTCGCCTTACAAACAGATCATCACGCACGGCTGGGTCGTTGATGGCGAAGGTAAAAAGCAATCGAAATCGGTCGGAAATGTAACGGCACCGCAGGAAATAATCGACAAATCGGGTGCCGAGATCTTGCGTCTTTGGGCAGCCGCGGTTGATTACACAGAGGACGTTCGTTGTTCCGACGAGATCTTACAGCGCGTTGTCGACGCGTATCGAAAGTTCCGAAACACGCTTCGTTATGCGCTCGGGAATCTCGATGGTTTCGATCCGGCGACTGATTCGGTTGCCGATGCGGATCTGCTTGAGATCGACCGTTGGGCGCTTGCGGGACTCGACGAAGTAACGCTTAAGGTCATCGAAAGTTACAAGACCTACGACTTTCAGGCGGCTTATGCGGCGCTTTACAACTTTTGCACGGTAACGCTTTCGGCCCGTTATTTCGACATCATCAAGGACCGGCTTTACATCCTTGCACCGCGTTCGATCGAGCGACGCTCAACGCAGACCGCTCTTTATCGGATAACCGATACGCTGTGCCGTTTGCTCGCGCCGCTACTTGCATTTACCTCGGACGAAGCGTGGGAAAACTTGCCGGGGCAAACGCTTGAATCGGTGCACCTGGCAGAGTTTCCGAAGGAAGCGGGAGCGATCGATGAAAAGCTGGCCGCGAATTGGGAACGGCTGTTTGAGATACGCGACGACGTTCTGAAAGCGCTCGAAACGGCTCGCGGCGAAAAAGTTATCGGCTCATCTCTCGAAGCGAAGCTGATACTCTCGGCGGACAAGGAAACGACGCTTTTCCTTTCGGGCTATTTTACGCAGTTGCGGTACCTGTTCATTGTTTCCCAAGTAGAAGTGCACGAAGCAGACAGCTTCGGTGTACGCATCGAAAAGGCTGACGGCGAAAAATGCGAACGCTGCTGGAACTATTCGATCCGAGTTGGTGAATCCGAAAAATACCCGACAGTCTGCGAGCGCTGTAGCGAAGCTTTGAGTGAGATCGAAATGATAACGGTTGCGTGATTTGTCTGGGTTCCCCTACTGCCTGGAGGAGGCATGGCAGACGCTTCGGCTGACGGGGTGGTGGAGGCGCGACTGGGGTTTTGTCAGTAAACATCAAAAGTGTCTTCTATTGAATTCAAGGTTCACGACAAAGTAACCGCCGAGGAAGTAATCGAACTCTATCGCGAAGCCGGCCTTTCGCGTCCGATCGATGATTCAGACCGCATCGAACGAATGTATGCGGGCTCGAACTTGATCGCGACGGCGAGAGAGAATGGCAAGCTCGTCGGACTTGCCCGCTCGATCACTGACGGAGCGTGGAGCACATATCTCGCCGACCTCGCCGTCAGCCCAAACGCCCAGAAATCCGGCATCGGTAAACGGTTAGTAGAATTGACCAAAGAAACCGTCGGCGACGAATCAATGGTGCTTCTGCTATCCGTCCCAGCCGCCATGGAATATTATTCAAAGATCGGCATGGAACGGCTTGATAACGCATTTATTTTATGGCGTAGAAACTGAGAATGCACATCATCACTCGGAGGCGGCTGAATGAGTTTGCCGAAAAATATCCCGACACAAACAACGCTTTAGCCAGTTGGTACCGTCAAATGAAGCACAAGAATTTTGCTTCGATCGAAGAAATTCGCGAGATATTCCCCGCCGCCGACAAAGTTGGGAAATTAACAGTATTCAATATCGGCGGCAATAAGGTCCGCTTGATCGCGGCAATACACTATAATCGAAAGAAGATCTACGTACGTGCCGTGCTGATACATCGCGAGTACGACACCGGAAAATGGAGAGAATAAATATGCAGACCGTTGATCTACAATCATGGAAAAATGTCTCGGATACCGTATTTGTTCCGCGCACTAAGGCTGAATACGAACGACTTGTGACTATGCTAGACGACCTAATTGATCAAGTCGGCGAAGACGAATCGCACCCGCTGGCTTCGATGATGGATGTTTTATCGGCTTTGATCGAGAACTACGAGAATGCAAATGTACCGGAATTGGCTTTAAAAAGTTAAAACCCTTTTCAAGGCTTGAAGATTTATGCATCATCTGAAACGAACAATCTCGCTTGCGGCTATTCTGGCGGTATTAGCAGCGTTGGTCGGTGCGCAGGTATACAAATCTGAAAGTTGGTTTCCCGTTTATGTAAATGGAAAAGCGGGCTACATCGACCGGACTGGCAAGGTTGTTTTAGAACCTCAGTTCGATGGGGCGTCTTATTTTTCAGAAGGCTTCGCTCGTGTCTCGGTTGGGCTCGACACGATAATTTCCGCGGGATACAGCCAAGGCTTCATTGATGAATCTGGAGCAATTGTTATTAAACCCCAATGGGACGTTGTCTCGCATTTCTCTGAAGGGTTGGCGGCAGTCGGTATCGATCAAACGAAGCAGGAAATGAAAATTGGGAATCGGACCTACTATTCCTCTGCGTCGCATAGATGGTATCGCTGGGGTTTTATCGACAAAACGGGAAAGTTGTTAATTCAAAATAAGTTCTCAGACATTTCTGAATTTCGGAATGGGATCGCAGTAGCTAACTTAAATCCATCCGAGCCAAAATATGGGTTTATTGATAAACAAGGAAAGTGGGTAATTGAGCCTAAGTTCGAGCATGCTAATCAATTTACCACAGAGGGATTTGCGAGAGTATTTATTAATGGGAAGTATGGATTTATTGATAAGACCGGAAGGATTGTTATAAAGGCGAAATTTTCCTGGGCAAGAGATTTTTCGGAAGGCTTTTCATGTGTGAAGCTGGGAGGGGATGTAATTAGTCCGGTAGGAATGTCTTCACCTCGCCACAATTCAGATTACGCGTTCATCGACCGAGCCGGAAAAGTAATGTTTAAGGTCGGAAGAGGTGGATGTGAATCATTTTCTGAGGGTTTTGCCCGTGTTTCAGTCGATGGCGGTCATCGAGTCGTTGACAAGTCTGGTACGTTGGTCTTCGATTCAACTACTAACGTTTGGTCTGAATTCAGCGAAGGACTCGCGGAAGTCTTTTTGAAAGGAAATGAGATCGGCTTTATAGATAAGACAGGGAAAATTGTGATTCGTAAACCTTTTGGAAAAGCAGACGATTTCTATAGGGGATTGTCTGAGGTTTGCGAGAGCTACGATTTTGGAGCCAAATGCGGCTATATCGACAAGGCGGGAAAATTCATCTGGCAGCCGACAAAGTAACATAAGAGTAAGAGATCATGACTACACAAAATCCATTAGGACTAAAAAAGATACACCACGTTGAGTTTTTCGTCGGGAACGCTAAGCAGGCGGAGTTTTATTACCGCAAGGCGTTTGGATTTTCGCGCGCCGGTTATCGCGGGCTTGAGACCGGTGATCGTGAGGTAACGAGCTATCTGATGAGACAGAATCGGGTCAACTTTATTTTGACTACGCCGCTGAACCCCGAGCATCCGGCAGCCGAACATATCAAGATTCACGGCGATGGTGTTCGCGATATCGCGTTTCAGGTCGAAGACGCCGATCATGCGTTTAACGAAGCGGTAAAACGCGGAGCAAAACCCGTAACACAGCCCCACGATATGACCGACGAGAATGGCTCGGTTCGCCACGCGGCGATCGCAACCTACGGCGATACGATCCACTCACTAATCTCGTACAATAATAATAACGCCCACAATTATTCGGGCGTTTTTCTCCCTGGATTTATCGCCCAAGACGTCGCGGGTGAAGAGGTCGGCATTCAGCTTGTCGATCACATTGTCGGTAACGTCGAGCTTGGTAAAATGGATTACTGGTGCGATTTTTATCGTGATGTGCTTGGCTTTTTCCGCTACATCACGTTTGACGATAAGGATATTTCGACCGAATATTCAGCCCTGATGTCGATCGTAATGAGCGACGGCGGACACAATATAAAATTCCCGATCAACGAACCGGCCGAGAGCAAAAAGGGCAAATCGCAGATACAGGAATACATCGATTTCTATCGCTCGGCGGGAGCACAGCATATCGCTTTATTGTGTAAGGATATCCGCAGCACGGTCGCGAAGCTCGCCGAAAACGGCGTCGAATTCCTGACCGTCCCCGACAGCTACTACGATGAACTGCCATCCCGCGTCGGCGAGATCGACGAAGACATCGAAAGCCTCAAAAAACTCGGCATTCTCGTTGACCGCGACGAGGAAGGTTATTTATTGCAGATATTCACTAAACCCGTGGAAGATCGCCCGACCGTCTTCTACGAAATTCTCCAACGCAAAGGCTGCAAAGGCTTCGGCAAAGGCAACTTCAAGGCATTATTCGTCTCCATCGAAGAAGAACAACGAAGACGTGGAAATCTCTAGATGAAATTGGACTAGCGCATTTGCCCTCATTGGCCCACGACCGATAGGGCACCAAGGATGTACGCGGCGATCATGAATCCCAGGGCAACGTTGATTCCACGTTCCGCTCCATCTATCACCCGCGATATCCTTCCCTGACTGAGATCGCGTTAGACTGAACTAATCGTGCGGCCGCATCGTTCTGTAAGTACCCTAGGTGAGGGACTTACAGGACATTATGACCGAACAACCATTGGCACGACTGCGCCCGCAACTCATTGCGATGGTGTTGATCGCCGAAGTCGCACATCTTGGTTGGGAACATTTCAAGGGCGGCGTTGTAAGCCACAATATTTTGGAACGCCCCGATCTGCCGGCGATCTCTAATGTATGGGGATTGCTCTTTCTTCCGGCCCTTACCTGGTTTGTGATCGGCCGCGTGCAGAAACGTTTGCCGGTTCGCTTCGATGAGCGATTCCCTGGAGGCATTGTTATCGGCCTTATCGCCGCACTCGCGATCGGCATTGCCCTCGCGGTTTCATTTTCGAATGGCTATTCGGACGTTACCCGCTACATCTTCAGGGGAATTCTCCTGCTCACGGTATTGCTGCCGTTTTACAGAGCGGAATGCATACTCGGCTTCGTGCTCGGTATGACATTCACTTTCGGTGCGGTTCTGCCGATGGCGGTAGCAGCGGTGATCGGCGCAATTTCGGCTTTCATCCATTTAGTGGTTAGGCGAGGCATAGCCTCTCTTTGGGCACGCTTCCGTCCAACAAGATCGACGCCATCCTGACAATTGCCGATCCATTTGAACGCTGCCGGCACGGTGATAGACGCGATTCATATCTGTATGTTTCCGTGCTAATCTGTGGCTAAATATTCTTATGGATCTGAAGTATCAAACTGGATTTGGAAATGAATTTGCGACAGAGGCGGTTGAGGGAGCTTTACCTGTCGGGCGGAATTCGCCGCAGCAGGCGCCGCTTGGGCTTTATGCGGAGCAGTTTTCAGGGACGGCTTTCACGGTTCCGCGCGTTCACAATAAACGAACGTGGACCTATCGCATCCGCCCATCGGTGATGCACAAGCCTTTTGAGCAGATCGATAACCGTGCGTTTAGATCGTCGCCTTTTGACGAAGTCCCGGCGACGCCGAATCAGCTTCGATGGAATCCGCTCGCAGTACCGACCGAGCCGACCGATTTTGTTGACGGCATCACGACGATCGCGGGGAACGGTGATCTCTTCGCGCAAAGCGGCATTGCGATACACATCTATGCCTTCAACAAGGGCATGGGCGACCGGTATTTTTATAACGCCGATGGCGAGATGCTGCTCGTTCCGGAATTGGGACGGCTCGGAATTTTAACCGAGCTTGGTTCGATACAGGCCGGGCCGGGTGAAGTGGTTTGCATTCCGCGTGGGCTGAAATTCAAGGTCGAGCCGCATCCTGACGACAAAGAGCTTCGGGGTTATATCTGCGAAAACTACGGCCAGCAGTTTCGCCTGCCCGATCTCGGGCCGATCGGGGCGAACGGGCTTGCGAACCCGCGTGATTTCGAAACTCCAGTCGCGTGGTTCGAAGACCACGAAGGCTCATTTGAGCTTGTCGCAAAGTTCGGCGGCAATCTGTGGTCTTGTGCGGTCGATCATTCGCCGCTCGACGTCGTCGCATGGCATGGCAATTACGCTCCCTATCGCTACGATCTGAAGAAATTTAACACCATCGGCTCGATCTCATTCGACCACCCCGACCCGTCGATCTTTACCGTTTTGACGAGTCCGAGCGGTGAACCTGGTGTCGCGAATGTCGATTTCGTCATCTTCCCCGACCGCTGGCTCGTCGCCGAAGACACCTTCCGCCCGCCATGGTATCACCGCAACTACATGTCGGAATACATGGGCCTCATCTACGGTGCCTACGACGCGAAGGAAGAAGGCTTCGTCCCCGGCGGCGGTTCGCTCCACAACCAAATGTCCGCCCACGGCCCCGACCTCGACGCCTTCGAAAAAGCTTCGAACGCCGAGCTTGCTCCGCAAAAACTGAGCGGCACGATGGCGTTCATGTTCGAATCGCGGTACATCATCCGCCCGACGAAATTTGCGATGGAATGTGCCCAGTTGCAGAACGATTATTTTGAGGTGTGGCAAAGGTTGAAGAAGAATTTCTTGCGTGGTTGATCCGAGTAGTTTGATCGGTTGGTGCGCATAAGATGAATAGAAGTTTAATAAATAAAGGTCTAATTGCCGCGGCGATGATGAACTTTAGTGGCGTTCTTATTTTTTCGCGTGGATTTACCAATTCAGCGATCAACAACGCCGATCCCCTTCTAATGTCGAATTTCGGGCTTCTGATGATAGTTGTTTGGGGGCTTGCTTACCTGAGCGCCGCAACCATACGTTCGAATATCAGATGGCTCACAGGTGTTTTTGCACTGGAAAAGCTCGTATATTTCGTATTTTGGATACTTTGGTTACTCGGCAATAGTCTGTCAGAAGTTTATTCGAAAGACGTATTTGCGGGCATTTTTTATAGCATTTACGGCGTTAACGATTTCTTGTTTATGCTATTTTTTGTCGCTATATTCCTGTCCAACGGACCGAATCCTAGCGAGGTTTAATATCGAATCGTGAGCGAAATTTGGAATGAGTTTCACACAAACGGAAATAACGTTTCTTGCAACACAAGAAAAGGGCGAGGTTTCCGCGATTCTCGTGCGGCCGGAAGACGCGACGCATTTATTGGTTCTAGGCCATGGGGCGAGTTCGAATATGCGAACGCCGATGCTGCATACAATTGCGGAGTATTTGGCCGAGCAGAAAATAGCAACGTTTCGGTATAACTTTCCTTATTCTGAAAAGGGCGGCGGGCGGAATTCGGTGGCGACTTGTACTGAAACGATCAGGTCGGCTGTAAAAGCTGCACACGAGGCGGCGCCTGATCTGCCTATCTTAGCGGGCGGGCATTCATTTAGCGGGCGGATGACATCGACGGCTCAATCCGAATCGCCGCTAGAAAATGTAAAGGCTCTGGTCTTCTTTTCATTTCCGCTGCACCCGGCGGGCGAACCAGCGACAAAGCGTGCCGATCATCTAGCGGCGATCAAGGTCCCAATGCTCTTTTTAAGTGGTACACGCGACGCTCTTGCCGAACTCGATCTGCTAGAACTTATTGTGAATAATTTGGGCAAAACCGCTACTCTTCACCTTCTTGAAACCGCTGATCACAGCTTTAAGATCCTCAAACGAACGCGCACGTCCACCGAAGATGTCTTTGCGGAAATTGCCCGTGCTACGGCAGAATGGTCGGTGATGTTAAAGTAACATTCTTTTAATTTGTTACATTTGCGCTACAATCAGCAGCGATAAATAGATCTAATATCCTGAGGAAGTTATGAAACGATTTCTTGGAGTTTTATTCTTTTCGTCTGTTGTCGGTTTGATCGCTTTTGGGCAGGGACACAATTCGCACAGCGACCCTTCGTCCGGGAAGATCGATCTCGGCGAGATCAGCTTTCCGAACTCCGGCCCGGCAGAGGCGCAAAAGCACTTCATCGAGGGCGTGCTGTTGCTCCACAGTTTTGAATACGGCCGTGCACGAAAGTCGTTTCAGGAAGCAAGCCGTATTGCTCCCGATTTCGCGATGGCTTATTGGGGCGAGACTATGACGCACGACCACCGCATTTGGGGCGAACAAAATCGCGACGAAGCACTTGCCGCATTGGCAAAGTTTGCGCCAACGCCTGCCGAACGACGTGCAAAGGCGCCGACTTCTCGCGAGAAACTCTATTTCGACGCTGTCGAACAGTTGTATATCGATGGCACTCAGGAAGATGTCGCCCGTAAGTATTCAGATGCGTTTGGAGAACTCGTCAGACAATTCCCCGACGACACTGAAGCGAAGGCATTCTACGCCTTATCGATTATCGGGCTGACCGGCAATGTCCGAAATACCGAGAATTACATGCGCGGTGCGGCGATCGCTGAGACGATATACGAAAAGAATCCCCGACATCCCGGAGCACTCCATTATCTGATCCACGCGTACGATGACCCGACGCATGCGCCTCTCGGGCTGCGTGCCGCAAGGCTTTACGGAACGGTTGCCCGAAGTGCGTCGCATGCACAGCATATGCCGTCGCACATCTTTTTCGCGCTTGGTATGTGGGAAGATGCCATCGCGGCGAACACTGCATCGATGAAGACCGCTCGCGACGCGGGCACCGGCGGATATCATCCGCTTCATTGGATGATACACGCCTATCCACAGCTCGGCCGCGACGAAGAGGCCTATAAATTGCTCGCAGTGATCGAGGACGATGCCAAAAAGAATCCATCGCCGAACGCGCGAACGCATCTGGCAATGAGCCGCGCGACGCTCTTGATCGAAACACGTGGCAAGGGTCCGGCTTCGCTCGTCGAACCTGTCGATCCTTCGGCGATGACGATGCTAAGTACTTTCGCGGGCCACGACCTTGCGATCGGGCTCGAGCATGTTCGGCGAAAAGACCTGGATGCCGCACGTCGTTCGCTCGCTTCGCTCAGATCCCGCAGTGCCGGTAAGAAAAGAACAGAAAGCAACACCGGCGTGGTTTCACGCTATTCTACGGTTTCGCAGAACGATCTGGATGCAGCGGCCGTGATGGAAAACATTCTCGATTCAGCGGTCCAATTTGTAGCCGGCGAACGCGATGCCGCGATCAAAAAAGCAATTGCGGCGGCCGAGGCTGAAGACAAGCTGATCTTTGAATACGGTCCGCCCGCGATACCCAAGCCCTCATGGGAACACGCTGGTGATCTTTTGCATGAGGCCGGAAGAAAGGAAGAAGCCGCGAACGCATTTCGTAATGCATTGAAGCGTTATCCAAATCGCAGGCTTTCGAATGAAGGATTGAAAAACGCGACGCGTTAAGTAACAAGTAACTGTACGCAAACTATGTGCAGAAACATCAGAACGCTGATCAATTATGAACCGCCTGCGACTTCGGACGAAGTTAGGGCAGCCGCGCTCCAATTCGTGCGAAAGCTGTCCGGTTCTAATAAGCCATCTAAAGCGAACGAAGAAGCATTTGACGCCGCGATTGAGCGTGTTGCCGCGGCCGCACAAGAGCTATTGCATTCGCTCGTGACAAATTCGCCACCGAGAGATCGCGAGATCGACGCCGCGAGAGCAAAGGAGCGGTCAGCCCTAAGATTTGGGCGTTCATAAACTGCAAAATGTTTAGTTGAGTTTCTTAGCGGAAAGAGTTCCAAGCAGATTCAACCGTCGCTTCCTTCCTGCGTTACAATTGCATCTCTATGTCGTTTCGCCAGGAATGGAAATGGGTGTTGATCCTCACCGTCGTGTGCTTTGCGGTATTCGCAAATTCGCTCGGCGGTGAATTTGTTTATGACGACGCACGCCAGATCCTACGCAATCCGCTAATACAAGACGACGCTCTCATTTGGAAAGCACTTACTTCCGACGTTTGGGCGTTCAAAGGCGATGGCACCATCGTAGCTAGCAACTATTGGCGGCCGACATTTACGGGTTGGCACATTCTTAACTTTCGGCTCTTCGGCTTTTCGCCGTTCGGCTGGCACGTTCTAAACGTGCTGCTACATACGAGTCTTTGCCTCTTGATCTTCAGCTTGCTTCGACGATGGCAGTTTGAGATAAAGACGGCATTTGTAATTGCCCTGATATTCGCGGTCCATCCGATCCATGTAGAATCCGTTGCATGGATCTCCGGTTCGCCCGATCTATTATTTGCACTGTTCTTTCTCGCCTCGCTCTATTTTACCGACAAGTATGCGGCCGGCGGCGGCGGCATGGTGTTCTTGATCGCGGCGTATGGGGCCTATGCTATGGCCCTCGGTGCAAAGGAGATCGGGATATTCTGCCTGCCGATTTTCTATCTCGTATTGTATGGCGGAGATGATACTAAATTATCCCGGAACGAAAAGTTAGTTCCACTCGTCGGCATTGCCTTGATCGCGGTTGGCTATTTCCTGTTGCGTTGGAATATTCTCGGCGCAGTCTCGCGTCCGCCGGACGATCCGGTCACGTTTAGTGAAGCGATCTTCAGTATTCCTGCGATCTCTGCATTTTATTTGCGTCAGATATTCTTTCCGTATTGGATGGCGGCAAACTATCCGCTTGATCCGGTAGCGTCGCCCGGATTCTGGAGTTTCTTTGCTCCGTTGGTCATTTCCATTGCAGCACTTGTCGCGTTGTTCTTCGCGGCTCGCCGAAGCCATCGCGGAATGCTTGCTGCAGCAATATTTTTGATCCCGCTCACCCCGGCAATGAACGCAACGGCTTTTGTAGCCGATCAGATGGTTCACGACCGTTATCTTTATCTGCCGATACTCGGCGTCTTGATGATCCTCGTCTGGCTTGCATCGATATATGTCAGCGAACAGACGCTGCTCGTCGTCGGTGTCGTGATTTCGGCCGTACTTTCGATACAAACGTTTTCCTACAATCGTGCATGGCAAAATGAACTTGCACTTTGGTCGTGGACGCGAACGGTGGACGATTCGGCATTCACGACAACACAACTTGGCACGATGCTGGCGCTCAACGGTCGATATTCTGAGGCCATTAGTTCATTCGACGAATCGATCGCCAAGAAACCTTTGCCCCGTGCTTATCTTGGCCGTGGCAGGGTATATGCACTATCAGGCCGTTTCGATGATGCGGAGCGAGACCTAAGACATGTGGTGGAGTTGCCTTCTGAAACAATTGAGGCATACGCTCTCTATCAGGCATACGAATCGCTCGGTATTGCGCTGACGGGCAAGAACGATCTGGATGGAGCTGAGCAGATCTTTGTTGAATCGCGGCGGCGGCTCCCGATATATTCCGCTGCCTTAACCGAAAAGCTCGCGATCGTTTTGTATCAAAAAGGTGACAAAGCCCGTGCTTTAGCAGAGCTTGAAGGTGTACGCGAGCAAGCTCGACGCGAATTGCTACCCGAATCGAAGAACGTCTTTTTGCGGCTGGGAATGCTTTATTCTGAACTCGGCCGCCGCGATGTTGCTCGCAACGCCCTGCAAGAGTTTCTTGCATTAACCGCAAAGATCGGCGACGGCAACACAATGTCAAACCGACAGCTAGCCGCACAGGTATTAAGTTCGCTCAAATAGATAGATTCTAAAAGCATGGAAAACATACGAGAGGTTGTACACACCCGTCACGTTCTAGCCGTAAAAAATCTTGCAGTATCGGCCGATTATTTTGTCAACAAACTCGGCTTCGATCGCGAGTTCACGGCTCCCGGTTGGGAATTCCTGGCATTCGGCGATTTTAAGGTCATGCTTGGCGAATGCACCGACGCTCTTTGGGCCCGTGAAATCGGCGATCATTCCTATTTTGCTCACGTCCTTTTGAAAGACGTTGACAGAGTCTTTTACGAACTGAAAGAACGAGGAGCGACTATCACTTCACCGGTCGGCAATAAGCCGTGGGGATTGCGGGAATTTAGTGTGATCACACCGGACGGACACCGCTTAACCTACGGCCAGGTGATGGGACAATAAAAAACAGCGTCCTCATATAAGAACGCTGTCCTTTGAATCAATTAAGATTCGGTTAGATGTAACTGTCCCCAGTTTTATTATTTATCATAATATCACCCCCAGTGGGGTTAGTATCGCACATAGAGGGTAACCCTAGTCAAGTTATTTCTACTCCATTTCGCTTTCGTCTATGTCAAAATTTGCATAAACCTTTTGGACGTCGTCATTGTCGTCAAGAGCGTCGTAAAGTTTCATCATCGTCGTGGCGTCGCCACCTTCGAGCTTTATGTAATTTTGCGGGATCATAGAAACTTCCGCAGCCTGCGGTTCGATGCCGGCTTTCTTGATCGCATCCGAGACGGCTTCGAAAGCTTCGGGCGTGGTGAAAATTTCAAACACCTCGCCTTCGTCCTGCAAATCGTCGGCACCGGCTTCGATCGCGATCTCGAAAAGCTCATCTTCCGACTTCGCGGCTTTATCCACAACAATATAACCTTTCTTATCGAACATCCACGCGACCGAACCGGCCTCACCCATGTTGCCGCCGTTCTTTGAAAAAAGATGGCGGATCTCCGCGACCGTGCGATTGCGGTTGTCGGTCATTGTCTCGACCAACACCGCGACACCGTTGGGCCCGTACCCTTCATACGTGATCTCGTCGTAGTTGACACCTTCGAGCTCGCCCATGCCCCGTTTTATCGCGCGGTCGATGGTGTCGTTCGGCATGTTCTGAGCCTTAGCGTCCGTCACCGCCTTGCGCAGGCGCGCGTTTGCGTCAACGTCGCCGCTATTTCCGGTTCGCGCAGCGACCGTGATCTCTTTGATCATCTTCGTAAAGATCTTACCGCGTTTTGCGTCGAGAGCGCCCTTCTTATGCTTGATCGTGTGCCACTTCGAGTGTCCTGACATGTGTTGAGTTTCCTTTTCTTTGAGAGGCACACTTCCTAACGGTCGTGGCTCCGCCTGTTCTTCCGAAGTTGAAAATATATCACGCGAGGCTTTGCCCAACAAAATGCTGCATTATTTACAAACAATTGATACTTCGGACACAGCGAATTCACGTCGAAGCTCTTTAATTAAGCCCGTTTGAGAAAAAACTCAACGGGTCTGTTCTTTTGCGGGCTCTTCTTTCTTGGGGATATTCTGACGATCAAGCAAACGATCGACCTTCGGCCTGAACTAAGCTGGACTGGGCTAACAGCTGCGTTGATCGCGGAAGTCGTGGCTGTTTTGGCACTAGGGCTTATTGCTTTTGCGGCATTTCGAAAAACGTACCGACGCCAGAAAAAGCCGATTAGCCGAGTGCATCTTGCACCGCATCAGCCGTAACGCCCATAACGCGAATTCGTTTGGTCTTCGAGGCAAGGCCCGAAACGATCTCTACATCCGATCGTGCGACGCCAAGCGTTTTCGCGAACAGCCTTACCAGCTCCGAATTTGCCGCTCCATCCACCGGTGGTGAGGAAACTCTCACCTTTACCGCCCCGTCCATTTCGCCTGCGATCTCGGTCTTAGAAGCCCTTGGAACGACGCGGATCTGAAACTCGACCGAACCTTTGTTTTCGACAACTGCGATCATCTAACCGCGGATCAGCGTCGCCATTACGATCGCCTGCAGAATGAATATCAGGATCAGAACGACCATCGCCGACAGATCGAACATGCCGACTGGAGGGATCAACCGTTGGGCCGGAAGCAATACCGGATCGGTGACTTTTTTGACGAACGCGAGAAATGTGTTGTTTGCAAAAACGAACCATTGCGAGATAAATCGCAAGAGTATGAACAGAACGAACAACGACAACAGGCCGTACAAAATGAACCCAATCGTCGCCTTTATATTGCCCGACGAGATGGCAAGCGAAAGGCCGTCAATAATAAAGAAAGAATTGCCGAGTATCGACAGCGAAAAATAAGTGATCACCAGCCCAACGAAGATCACGACTAGCGGTGCAAGTCTTATATCAACTTTGAAGTTAGCCAGAAACCTGGCCGCCGAGTATACGAATCGTTCCGTCATTTTCCTGATCTTGAAACTAAACCGGCCGACCTTTCCGAACGGGTTCGGATCGGAATAGTTGAATACCAAACGCAAGATCATTAAGAACAGGAACACCAGAAACAGTGCCCAACCGGCGAGCCAAATGTAAGGATAAACGGTTAACGAAAGCATAAAACTACATTATTCCGAGATACATACGGATATACACGCCGAAACACTATCTTGATCCGTATTCATCTGTGTCTATCTGTGGTCAATATTCTCTTTCCCCAAATATCGCGGTACCGACACGCACGACCGTCGCACCTTCATCGATAGCAACCTCGAAATCGTAGCTCATTCCCATCGAAAGCTCAGCAGTGCCGCTGGAGAACGCCTTCTCATCGGCCAACCGATCGCGAACTTCCCTCAGCTGCTTGAAGAATGGCCGCGTCATTTCCGGTTCGTCGAAATACGGCGGGATCACCATCAGACCATCGAATCGTAGCCGTTCGCAACACTTCAAGGATTCGACCACCGTCTGCAATTGCGCCACTGACACACCTGACTTGTTCGCCTCGCCTGCCAGATCGACCTGAACATAGACCGACATCGACTCGCGGCCTTCTTCTATACAAATACGCTCAAGACGATGTACGAGTTCGGGTGAATCGACGGTTTGAACTACATCAAAAAGCTGAACCGCCTTCCGGGCCTTGTTCTTCTGCAGATTGCCGATCAGGTGCCATTCCGCCGCCGTGCGGCCAACTTCCGGGATCTTGCTTTCGGCTTCCTGCACCTTGTTCTCCCCAAGTGCGATAACGCCTTCATCGATCGCCGCAATCAACTCTTCCGGCGGATGAGTCTTGCTGACGGCGACAAGTTTTATGTCCTCGGTCATGCGGCCCGCACGCTCCGCCGAAAAAGCGATTCGTCTCCTAACCTCGTTCAAATTTCGTTTGATATCGGCCGCCACTTAGCTCGACTATAGCAAAACCAACGCCCAATCTTGAATTTGAATACCTTAATTAGTATTCTCAAATCTCGCCCAAACGCGGACGTGGCGGAACTGGTAGACGCGCAGGTCTCAGAAGCCTGTTGCCGCAAGGCAGTGGAAGTTCGATTCTTCTCGTCCGCACCATTTTTGGAACTGCCTCGGCATTTTTGCGGAGGCTTTTCTTTTTTGAAGCGTTTGCCCGTCACTTTTGATCGCATTTCGGACCATTGATCTTATGAGTTTTTTGGCATGGATGGCGCTGATCGGCGTATTGCTACTCGTCATAGCTTTGTCGTCAGCTTGGATGCGCAACGTTCCGATAACGACCTCGGCCATATATTTAGCCATGGGTGCATTGATCGGACCGTTGGCGCTCGGGCTCGTTGAGATCAATTTTGTAGAATGGCGGGTTTGGTTCGAGCATGCGACCGAGATCGCTGTCATAATCTCGCTTTTCGTCGGCGGGCTCAAGCTACGGTTGCCGTTGCGAGATGGTGCATGGTCTTCCGCCTTTCGGCTTGCGGGCCCAGTTATGATCGCATCGATATGCGGTGTTGCGGTTTTTTCCCACTATGTGTTTGGATTCCCATGGCCTGTTTCGTTCCTGCTCGGAGCTCTCCTCGCGCCGACCGATCCCGTACTAGCAAGCACCGTTTCGGTAAATGACGCGGCCGACAAGGACCGAATGCGCTATGGGTTATCCGGCGAAGCAGGGTTCAACGACGGCGCTGCATTTCCGTTCGTGGTCTTTGCATTGACGTGGATGGAGTACGGCCGGGTCGGTGAATGGGTTGGCGGTTGGGCTCTTCATAGGTTGGTGTGGGCAGTTCCAGCGGGACTTTTGATCGGATACCTGCTCGGCAAAGGAGTTGGCCGATTAGCGATTTGGCTAAGAAGCCGTCATCAAGATTCGTCTGCACCTAATGATTTTCTGGCTATGGCCCTAATTGCATTATCCTATGTCGGCGCGGAGTCGGTTGGCGCATGGGGCTTTCTTGCTGCATTCGCGGCGGGACTCGGGTTCAGGCACGCCGAGGTTAAAACTTCGCGTGAGAACCCGGTCGATCCAATGCTCGAAGATGAAACGCCGGCGGAAGAAGTTCGCGAAAGTTCGATTGAGGAAGTTCCGGCGGAACACCTATTCAAGAGCGTTCCGAGTGACCAGAGTTTGAGCCACCCAACGAAGGCAGGCGGGCGGATGATCTCGGAGATCATTTCTTTTGGAGACACGGCCGAGCGATTGCTCGAGGTATTGATGGTTATCCTCGTCGGCGTATGCCTGGCGATCTATTGGGATTGGCGTGCGGTTCCACTCGCTATGGCACTCTTCTTTGTGATTCGACCGCTGGCAGTTTTTCTTTTCCTTCAACGAACGCCGACCGGACGATATCAGCGGGCGATGATGGCATGGTTTGGCATACGCGGTATAGGAAGCCTTTATTATCTAAGTTACTCGTTAACCCACGGTCTTAGCGACAATTTGAGTGACGTCGTCGGTATCACCCTTTCCGTCGTTGCGATCAGCATACTGCTCCACGGAATAAGCAGCCAACCGCTTCTTCGACTGTACGAGAACGCTGTCGCAGCGCGGAAGAAATGAATGCCGGCAGTCTTACTGCGCAACATCAATTGTTAATAGACCAGCTTTGATCAAGAATTCATCAATGGAACGATCCGAATTAATTACTGCGCTAAAAAGTGAACAAGACTTGTTCGGCCTTTCGCTCAATGATGAGCAGATCGACCGCCTTGACGCATTCTATCGATTGATTCTGGAGCACAATCCAATTCTCCACTTGGTCGGGCCGTGTTCACCGACTGAATTTGCGACACGGCATATTTTGGAATCTTTGACCCTTCTAGAACATCTTCCCAAGAGTGCTCGGTTTGGCGACGTCGGAACGGGTGCCGGCCTACCGGCAATACCGTGTTTGTTAGTTCGTGAAGACCTGTCAGCGACGTTGATCGATGCGAAAAAGAAGAAGTCTGATTTTTTGAATATGGCGGTTTCGAGACTGGGACTCGAAGACCGTGTAAGCGTAATCATGCGACAATTTCACGAGGTGCAGATCGGCGAAGAGAAGACCATCACTTGCCGGGCTCTTGATAAATTCTCAGAAAAATTACCCGCACTTCTGAAATGGTCCCGTGGCCGACGCAGGCTCTTCTTCGGCGGCCCAACACTCGAAGCAAAGCTTAAAGAACTCGGCCGGCCCTTCGAAGGAAAGCTAATGCCTCTATCGGACCAACGCTACCTTTTCCTTATTAAGTAAGATGAGATTCTCGCAAAAAACCAAGAAATTCAGTTTGGGGATCGTTTCCGCTCAGCGGGAAACGGCGGAATTGACGAGCGAAATGAATTCGTTGATCTTGCTATTATCGATCCAGCGGGCAACGATGACGATGTCGTTTTCGGGGTCAATATAGATAATGTTGGTGCCGTTACCCACATGAACAAACGCTGAGGCAGGGGCGGCTGCGTAATACTTTCGCTCGGTATTGAGGAACCAGTTCATAAAGCCGTAGGTTGGCTGAGCCGGCCTTTTTGCCTGCCGGATAAATTCTTCGGACAAGATACGCTTGTTGCTCCACTTGCCGTTCCGGGAAGTGAGCAAACCAAAACGAGCCATGTCGTAGGCATTGATGAACATCCCACCGCCCCAATGCCCGCCGCCGCTAACGGATTCAATGATCTTACCATCGAGTACGACGAAAGAATTTTCGTAGCCGAACCAACGCCACGAGTCCGACGCACCGATCTCATCCATCAAGTTCTGTTTTAGAACGTCAGGCAGGGGGCGTCGCCAAACATTAAGTGCGGCGAGAGCGAGAACATTCACACGCACATCATTGTATTCATAAACGGCTCCGGGTTCGTTACGTTTGCGAGTAAGCCACGTATTTGCATCGCGGTCTGGCCGGTCGGCCCATTCCGGCTTGCCCCAAAGCGTTCCTTCCCAGTCGCTGGTCTGCCGCAAGAGGTGGTCCCAGGTAATCTTACGATTGTGCTCGGTGTCGAAAAGATCAATGTATTGTGTCTTGCCTAGATTCTCGGCTTTTCCAAAACGTTGCTGCGGCTCATATGGAAGAGTGACCGTCGAATAATCAACCACTTTATCCTGAAGTGAGCGGATCAGTTTTCGGTCAAACGCTAACCCGACGGTCGCCGAGAGAAAGCTTTTGGTTACGCTATGCGTCATATCGACGCGGTTTGGTTCGCCCCATTCGGTGATGATGTAGCCATTACGGATGATGATTCCGGTCGCATTACCCCGATCTTTGAAAAGCCCAATGGCTTCCCCAAACGGCTCGCGTCCAAACGTTTGAGATTGCCCTAATTCTTGGCTACGAGGTGATTTTGCTTCATTCGCGACAGCAAAATCGACTGCGGTCTTTAGCTTTGCGGAATCGAACCTGGCCTGATCCGGAGTTCGTCGTTCCCAAGTCCCTGCCGGCGGTACGTAAGAAGTCTGAGCCGAAGCCGAAACCGCAAAAAGAAAAACAATAAACAATGAAAGTAATCTGTTCTTTGACATAAAGATCATCTGGCTGCGCGAATAATATCAGCAAAAACGCCAGCCGCGGTTACGTCGGCGCCTGCTCCTGCACCTTTTATTACGAGCGGTTGCTCAGGGTAACGATCAGTGTAGAACAAGACGGCGTTGTCCTTTCCCGAAAGGTTTGCGAAGTTATGTTCCGGCCCGATCTGCCGCAGCCCGACGCTTGCCTTGCCCTCTGCATATGATGCGATGTACTTGAGCGACATGCCGGAGTTGCGAGCTTCATGGAGGAGTTTACGAAAGTGGTCTTCGTGGCGTTCAAGCTCTTCATAAAAATCCTCGACGCTGCCGGCGAGGCAAGATTCCGGCAGAAAACCAGTGTTTTGGATATCAGGCATCTCAAGCTTGTACCCGGCCTCGCGGGCAAGGATCAAGATCTTTCGAGCAACATCGGTTCCATTGAGATCAAGCCGCGGATCAGGCTCGGTATAGCCTTCGTCTTGAGCTTGGCGGACCACTTCGGCAAACTTGCGAAAGCCGTCATAGTTGTTAAAAACAAAATTGAGCGTTCCGCTCAAAACAGCTTCGATCCGGCTCACACGGTCGCCGCTGCGAATCAGATCGTTCAAAGTGTTGATCACCGGCAGGCCGGCACCAACGTTTGTTTCGAAAAAGAAGTTTGCGTTGTATTCCCGAGCAAGATCTTTGAAAAATTTGTAGCGTTCGTATTCTGAAGATGCAGCGATCTTGTTGCAGGCGATCACTGAAACGCTTCGGGCCAAGAGCTTGGAGTACGTTTTAACGACGTCCGGACTGGCTGAAAGATCGACGAAGATCGAGTTTCTAAGATTCAGAGAAAGTATCCGTTCCGTGAACGATTCGATCGATCCGGGCTCGGACGATCGAAGGGCATCGACCGCATTCAAAAGCCGAAGCCCTTCTTCTGAGATAAGACTTCGCCTGCTGTTGGCAATCCCTACGATTCGCAGGTTGAGTCGAAGCGCTTCGGAAACATTCTCGTTTTGGGTCCTTAGCTGTTCGAGTAACTTGCTTCCAACATTTCCAACTCCGGCGATAAATAAATTTACCTGCTTGTTGCCATCCGAGAAGAATTCTTCGTGGAGCACGTTTACTGCTTTCCGGACATCACTCGAACTGATCACGGCGGAAATGTTGCGTTCAGAAGAACCTTGAGCGATCGCCGAGATATTTATTCCGTTGTGGCCCAGTGTCGAAAACATTCGCCCGCTAACACCTGTATGGGCTTTCATGTTCTCGCCTACGAGAGCAAGTATCGATAGCTCGCCTTCTACGCGAAGTGGATCGATCTTACCGACCGCGATCTCGTTTTCGAACTCAAGGTCAACAGCCTGTTTCGCCAAAGCTGAGTGTTTGTCGTCTACCGCCACGCAGATCGAATGCTCTGAGGAACTTTGTGTGATCAATATAACGTTGATCTGCGAACGGGAGAGTGCGTCAAACAACCGGCGGGAAAATCCCGGAATGCCGACCATCCCGCTGCCTTCGAGGCTAAGCATTGAAATATTGTCAATGCTCGTAATGCCGCGAATGATCCCCTCAGCCGCGGAACTCTCCGCTTCTATTAAAGTCCCGCCTTTTTCCGGTGCAAATGTGTTCTTTATCCAGAGCGGAATGCCCTCTGCCATTACGGGCTGAATGGTTGGCGGATAAATTACTTTCGCACCGAAATGGGAGAGCTCAAGCGCCTCACGATACGTGATCTTCGAAATTTGTCGGACGTTGCGAACCAGACGCGGATCGGCTGACATCATTCCGTCCACATCGGTCCAGATCTCAAGTGAGTCGGCACCAACGGCGGCAGCAACTAGCGATGCCGTGTAATCTGAGCCGCCTCGTCCCAGCGTAGTCGTCGAATCATCTATCGTCGATCCGATGAATCCTGGAAGAACGAAGATCGAAGCTGTCGAACGTGCAACGCGTTCAACAATTCGTTTCTTCGTCTCTGTGAGATGGACGGTCGCGAACCCGTAATTCTGGTCGGTCCGAATGAGGTTTCGGCTATCTACCCACTCAACCTCATGCCCTTTCTGAGCAAGCAATACTGCAATGATCTTTGATAACAGCAACTCGCCAAAACTAAGGATTCGGTCGAGGGTTCGTCCTGAGAGTTCTCGTACTCGAAAGACACCTTCGCAAACACTTTCAAGTTCGGATAGTTCACCTTGAATGTACGAAGCTAGATCGGCAGGCACATTCCCGGGGAAAAGCTCTTGTATTGTTTGAAGATGTTGTTCGCGAATCGACTGAATGGTCTCTTTATGGTCTTCCTTGCCCATGGCTGCACGGCTGCCGGATTCGATAAGTTTGTCTGTAACCCCCTGCATCGCAGAAAACACCACACATTGCCTCTGGCTGTTCGGCGCGCAGACTATCCCAACAACCTTTGCTATGCTTTCAGGGCTACCAACAGAAGATCCACCAAATTTTAGAACTTTCATCTTAGTCGCAAAATATGCTCTTTCACTTCTTCGTAGCTTACGGCGATCTCGAAACTCAACTTCCTTTTGCTTTCCATTGCTAGGATCGAGTCGGGGATTACATTGTGATTACCGATTATGGCTTCCACACAGTCGAACTTAATCGGATGTGCTGTTTCAAGGAAGATGCCCTTTTGTCCGGGCATTCGCTGTAAACTATCCGCAAGAGCAGCGTAAGCGACCGCCCCGTGTGGGTCTAAAATATACCCATGCTCTTCGAAGACCGATCTCATCACATCGGAAGTCTCTTCGTCGGAGATACTTACGGCCCTCAACACTGCTGAGATTTCGACTGGATTATTCTTAAACAATTCGATAATTCTGACAAAATTGCTTGGATCACTGACGTCCATGGCGTTGGATATCGTCGCAATTGACGGTTTAGGCACGTAGTTGCCGGTCCTGAAGAATCGAGGGATCGTATCATTAGCATTACACGCTGCAATGAACCTCTTAAATTTTAGGCCAGACCGATATATCAACATTCCTGCTGCAAGATTGCCGAAATTACCGCTAGGAACACTCACCACGGGAGGTGGATCATCCCAGTATTTTAATGCAAATGCGTAATGAAACTGCTGAGGGAGCCATCGCGCAATGTTTATTGAATTCGCAGAGGTCAAAAAGGCCTGTTTTCTTAGTTCCTTGTCCGCGAGAGCTTGCTTCGCCAACATTTGACAGTCGTCAAACGCTCCAAGTACTCCCAATGTAGTTACATTTCCACCCAGCGTGGTCAGTTGGAGCTCTTGAACACGGCTCACCCTACCTTTCGGATAAAGTATTAGTACTTCAATCCCGTCCACAGCGTGAAATCCATTTGCGACGGCACCACCCGTATCACCGGAGGTGGCCACAACAACGATGGCTTTTTGCCCCGCATCTTTCACAAAAGCTCTCAGGCAACGACTCATGAAACGCGCACCAACATCCTTAAACGCCAACGTCGGACCATGAAAAAGCTCGAGAGCCGAAATCTGATCAGAAATTTCCACAAGTGGAAAATCGAAATCGACCGTCTCTGAGCAGATCTTTTTCAGTTCGTCTTCAGGGATCGAATCAGAAACATAGGGCCGTATAATTTGAAAAGCAATTTCTGCGTTCGAAAGATGTCGGAGACCATTAACAAAATCGGTAGAAAACCGAGGTATCGTTTGCGGAAAATAGAGCCCCTTATCGTCAGGTTGACCGTTAAGGACCGCTTCACGGAACGTCGCCGGTTCGGATCTTTGGTTTGTGCTAAAGTAGTGCATCGACTGCCCTCAGGCCATTAAACTTCGGCTAATGATATTACGCTTTGTATACCTTTGCGAAATATGGAAAGTGTAACTGTAAACGCACCGGCGACGGTTTCCAATGTAGTTTGTGGCTTCGATTGTCTCGGCTTCGCGCTCAGCGAACCATTTGACCAGATAATCATTCAAAGAATCGATGAACGGGTTATTCGGATCGTTAATAATGACAAGTTTGAATTGCCGACCGATCCTAGCGCGAACGTGATGGGCGTTGCAGTTCGTAGTATGCTGGACACCGCAGAGGCAGGGTTCGGCGTCGAGATAATTTCAACAAAAACGATCAAGCCCGGAAGCGGCATCGGGTCGAGTTCAGCAAGTTCGTGTGCTGCAGTCTTTGGTGTGAATACGCTGTTGGGCAGTCCATTCGGTAAACGCGAACTCGTGGAGTTTGCGATGGACGGCGAGAAACTTGCCTCGGGTTCGAGGCATGCGGACAACGTTGCTCCATGCATTTACGGTGGGTTCGTCCTAGTGAGGTCGATCGATCCACTAGATATCGTTGAGCTTCAATATCCTGAACTTTGGGTGACGGTTATTCATCCGCAGGTCGAGATCAAGACAAGCGAAGCTCGTGCACTTTTGCCCGAGTACGTTCCCTTGACCGACGCCGTTAAGAACTGGAGCAATCTCGGAGCATTCGTCGCGGGACTTTCAAGCGGGGACTTCGAATTAATCGGCCGCTCGATGAAGGACTATATTGTCGAGCCCGCCCGAGAGTCGCTAATACCCCATTTTCGGAGTGCCATTAACACTGGTCGCGAAATGGGAGCGATTGGTGGCGGAATCTCGGGCTCTGGGCCTTCGATCTTCTTTCTTTCAATTGATAAAGAAACTTCAAAAACGATCGAAGGCGCCGTTTCAGCCATTTATAAAGCGACTGAAATGCCATTCCAATCCTATGTTTCTAAAGTTGATCCTGCGGGCGTCCGGTTGAAGATCGCGGGTTAATTGCTTTAGGCACATTAAAAGCTGATAGAATAAGACCAAATGCTTACTCGCGAATTAGAAGAATCTCTCAGTTTTGCTGTTGATCAGGCGGTCAAACATCGGCATGAATATGTCACCCTTGAGCATCTACTCTATGCCTTGCTACAGGATTCGGCGGCACGCGATATTTTGTTCAATTGCGGCGCCCGGATAGATGAACTGGCCGTTGAATTAGAAGAATATTTTTTGAACGTCCTCGAAAAACTGCCGGAAGGCGTCAAGCTGATGCCTGAACTTACGGCAACGTTTCAGTCGACGATAAACTATGCAGTACTTCAGGCGGAAGGTAGCGGTCAACCGGCCGTGGATGGCGGAAACATTCTTGCCGCTTTCTATCAGGCGGAGCAAAGTTTTGCCGTTTATCTGCTCTTGCAACAAGGTGTGACCCGGCTCGATATTCTTAACTATATTGCTCATGGAATTTCCAAGGTCGATCTCGGAGAGTCGTTTCCGGAAGGTTTTGATGACGATGAAGAATTTCCGGGGTTTCCCGGCTCCCGTTCGCAGGGGAAGCCGTTGGAGAGCTTTACCGTCGAACTAGTCGCACGCGCCAAAGAGGGTTTGATCGACCCAATAGTTGGCCGAGCGGGAGAAATCGAACGCACTATTCAGGTGCTATGCCGCCGCAAGAAGAACAACCCGCTCTATGTAGGCGAGCCTGGTGTAGGCAAAACAGCGTTAGCCGAGGGACTGGCGCTCAAGATAGCTAACGATGACGTTCCGGATGTCTTGATCGGTGCAAAGGTGTTTGCTCTGGATATGGGTGCGGTTCTTGCGGGCACACGGTACCGGGGTGACTTCGAGCAGCGGTTTAAGGCAATTATTAACGACCTAAAAAAAGAAGAGAACGCCATCCTTTTCATCGACGAGATACATACAGTAGTCGGTGCTGGCTCCGTTTCGGGCGGATCAATGGACGCGTCGAACATCCTGAAGCCCGCACTCGCGGCAGGTGAACTTCGTTGTATTGGGTCGACTACGCATGCCGAGTACAAAGCTGCGTTCGACCGAGATCGGGCGCTTGCTCGCAGGTTTCAGCGAATTGACATTAACGAGCCCACGATCGATGAGACGTTTCAGATCCTGAACGGACTAAAGAAATTCTACGAAGATCACCACGGTGTTAAATATTCGACCGAGTCGCTTCGAACCGCTGCAGAACTAGCGGGCAAGTATATCAACGACCGGTTCCTTCCCGATAAAGCGATCGACGTTATCGATGAAGTTGGGGCGTCCGTGAAACTACTTCCGGTCGGCAAGCGGCCCAAAAGAATTACCGTTCAGATGGTAGAAAACACTATCGCTAGAATGGCGAAGGTGCCGCCAAAAACAGTTGTTTCCGATGAACGAGAGAGACTAAGATCCCTTCGCGAAGATCTGAAGAAATACATCTTTGGGCAAGACGAGGCGATCGATAAGGTTGTCGATGCAATTCAGATATCACGTGCAGGTATAGGCCACCAAACGAAGCCGGTTGGTTCATTCCTTTTTTCAGGTCCAACAGGTGTCGGCAAAACCGAAGTTTCCAAACAGCTTGCGGAAATTCTCGGTATTGAGTTCATAAGATTTGATATGAGCGAATACGCCGAATCGCACACGGTTTCGCGCCTAATAGGTGCCCCGCCCGGATATGTTGGTTTTGACCAAGGCGGCTTGCTCACCGAAGCGATCATGCGCACTCCGCATGCCGTGCTCGTTCTAGACGAGATCGAAAAGGCGCACCCGAATCTTTTCAACTTGCTTTTGCAGGTAATGGACTCAGCGACGCTGACCGATAACAACGGAAAGAAGGCTGACTTCCGGAACGTCATTCTCATCATGACTACTAACGCCGGGGCTCGAGAACTTTCGTCAGGCGGCGTGGGATTTCGAAATTCCGCAGATACAAAAGGAAACGCAAAGGGCGTGATCGAAAGAACATTCACGCCGGAGTTTCGAAATCGGCTCGACGCCTGGATACCGTTCAAAGCTCTCGGCCTCGAAGTTATTCAGTCTATCATCGATAAATTTATCAATGAATTAAATGGCCAGTTGGCAGAAAAGCGGGTTCTCGTGAAGCTCACAGATGCAGCACGTGAGTGGCTCGCCGTCAACGGCTTTGACGCCAGATACGGAGCTCGCCCAATGGCTCGGCTGATCCATGAAAAAATCAAGCAACCGCTTGCGAACGAGATCCTCTTTGGAAAACTAGTAGAAGGCGGAACGGTCACAGCCGAAGTTGAGCAAGAAGAGCTAAAGCTCGCATTTTGATCTAACATCGTAGAGATCGGTCGTGAGAGACCTTCCATAACATTACACCTACAATGAAAAACGCTCGGCAATTGTTGCCGAGCGTTTTTACTAACCCATCGAGCAATTTGGGTCAGGCTATTTTTTCTTTGGAGCTGCCTTCTTAGGAGCCGCTGCCTTCTTAGCCGGAGCTGCCTTCTTAGGAGCCGCTGCCTTCTTAGCCGGAGCCGCTTTCTTAGAAGCCGCTGCCTTCTTAGCCGGAGCTGCTTTCTTAGGAGCCGCTGCCTTCTTAGCCGGAGCTGCTTTCTTAGCCGGAGCCGCTTTCTTAGGAGCTGCTGCTTTTTTAGCTGGAGCTGCCTTCTTGGCCGGAGCCGCCTTCTTCGGGGCCGCTGCTTTTTTTGCAGGGGCTGCTTTTTTTGCTGCTGGTTTTTTTGCTGCCATATTTTTATTCTTTCTCTTTTTGGTTTTTTTGGTAGAGCGTACTAACCGAATACAAACGTATCACAAAAAAATTAAATTGTGTAAAGTTTTTGTTTAAGTTTTATCGTCTATATATAAGAAAAGACGGGCGCTTACCTGCGACGCTATCTTGTTTCACCGATTGCGCCTTCCTTGAACGTGATACCAGAATATAGTATCAGTCACATTCTGATCGCTGGCAGGTGGGATCCCCGCAAATGGAGCGTTGACGTGACTATTACAATGAGGGCCCCGTGCGTGCTCCGGCCGCATCCGTAAACCGTTCTCTCGCATAAGGTTTGGGTGTTCATGGTCTCGATCAGGATGATATCAAAAGATGATATCATTGGTCGTGAGGACATGGTTCGGATGGTGCTACTGCGACTTCGTAGAGTGCGCCGACACAATGTTTATTTGAAGGGCTAAACCGCGTGGAGAATACCCTGGGTAAAAATCGCTCACACACCGATCTTTCAATGCAGATCATAAAGAAAATATTTTTTGCGGTGTAAAGAAAAAACATAGAAAAGCCCGCACACATTCTACGCCGATCTCTTGTTTTTGAGTTGTGACT
>JBBSKW010000025.1:0-27471 GCA_038256005.1 Pyrinomonadales bacterium | reverse complement strand
TCGAAAGGCAACAAGTTTAATTGTATGAAGAAGTATAAACAAATTATTCTAACCGCAATCACCGGAGCATTTATATTTGGTTTTTCGTCTGTTCCAGCGGTAGATGCACAGAATCCGCTTCGTGAGATACTTGGTCGGATGGATACGCACTATAAGGCGCTCAAATCGCTTGAGTCCGATATAACGAGGACCAAGTACGAATCGACCCTAAAGGACACGTCAGTTGATAGCGGAAATCTGACCATGCAACCGGGCAAGGGCACGGACTTCAAACTCCGTCTGAATTGGATCAAACCGAGGGTCGAGACGCTGTCGGTCGCCAACGGAAAATATCAGCTCTATGTTCCGGATATCAAGCGAGCCTATCGCGGTACAACTAAGTCGCAGAAAGTGAGCGAAAGTGGCGGTGGAGTTATCAGCGTTCTGAATATGTCCGAAGCCGAGATGCGTGCGAAGTATAACGTAAAGTATCACGGCCAGGTCACACTCGCAGGAATCGAGGTCTGGCATATTCAGCTCGATCCGAAAACAAAGCAGAGTTTTAAGTTCGCAGAACTTTGGGTCGATAAGGACGGAATGCCTAGCCAAGCCCGCATTACTGCCCATAATATTGACACGGAGACTTTTCAGTTATCTGGAGTTAAAAAGAATAATAAGATCGCAGCGTCTGTGTTCAGCGTAACCCCGGCGAAGGGAACTGAGATTGTCGAGCAGTAATTTTCGACAGTTCGAATTGGCAGGCCTTGGCGTTCGCTCGTCAGGGCCTTTTCCATGTGTTTGATTAGCGAACGGTCTACCAATATAATTGACGATCAGTATAGTTTCGGTTACCTGAAGGATCAATAATGCCAGCGGCAAGCAGTTTTAGCAGATTTACACGCGGAGTCAGGCACACAGCACGTGCCTTTGCTTCGACAAAACATCCGGTATTGGTGCACATTGTGCCTATGCGCCGATGTAATTTGGCGTGCACGTATTGCAACGAGTTCGATAAGACGAGCGATCCGGTTGCGATCGACGTGATGCTTCAGCGGATCGATAAACTTGCGGCGTTGGGATCGTCGGTTATTACCATTTCAGGTGGCGAACCGATGATGCATCCGGAGATCTACGAGATCATTGACCGGATTCGCCACCACGGAATGATCGCCGGGCTGATCTCCAACGGTTATTATTTTCAGGTAGATAAGATCAAAAGGCTTAACGATGTTGGACTCGACTATCTTCAGATCTCGATCGATAACGTTACGCCTGACGACGTGTCCAAGAAGAGCCTAAAGGTGCTGGACGCAAAGCTCGTCAACCTAAGCGAACACGCGAAGTTTAAGGTAAATATTAACTCGGTCGTGGGCGGCGGTGTCGCGAATCCGGACGAAGCGTTGATCATAGCCAACCGTGCGCGCGAGCTAGGTTTTTCATCAACCGTCGGTGTAATTCACGACGAAATGGGCCTGAATAAAGGGCTGACGGCTCGGGAAAAAGAAGTTTATAAAGAGATCAAGTCCAAAGGCACACGGTCTTACGCTCGTTGGAACTGGTTTCAGGATGCATTGGTTGAGGGCAAAGAATATGAATGGCGTTGCCGTGCCGGAGCTCGTTATTTATATGTCGACGAATTCGGGATAGTTAACTGGTGCTCACAGCAGCGAGGCACGCCCGGAATTCCGCTTCTCGAATATTCACAAGAAGATATAGATCGTGAGTACATCACTGAAAAATGGTGTGCGCCAACGTGCACTATCCAATGCGTGCATCAAGTCGGGCATTTAGACGCGTGGCGCGATCCGCAGATCAGCCTCGGCGATTATAACGATCGCAGAGGGAACGGTCTTAAGAAGGAGACAGTGGCCCAAGTGCTTGGCGCTGATTAGTCGGATGCTGTTAGGTCCTCGAGCCTAGATAGAAAATTCAACCGATGAACGTACCACTTTCAATTCCACTACTCTTAGGCACGAACCGCAAAGATAACCAGAGCGAAAAAGTCGCAAAGTGGGTCTTTTCGAAAATGGAGGAACGCGACGAGATCGAGCCACATTTCTTCGACGTTCGTGATTTCGACCTACCGAATGACGACTACGGTCCGGCGATCGGTCATTTGTTTCCTGAATGGCAGAATGCGCTTCTCGGCGCTGATGGGTTGGTGCTTGTCGTGCCGGAATATAATCATTCGTTTCCCGGGTCGCTGAAGAGCGTTTTGGACCTTTGTTTGAAAGAATACATTCATAAGGCGGTTGCGATCGTGGGAGTGTCAGCCGGCCCGTTCGGCGGCACACGCGTGATCGAATCAATGCTACCTGTCGTGCGCGAGCTCGGTTTAACTGTCACTTTCACGGATCTTCACATTCCGAAAGTGAAGACAAGATTCGACGAAGATGGAAACGTAACTGACGAAGAGCACGAGAAGCGAGTTGCTGGTTTCCTCAATGAGCTCGTCTGGATGGCTTCAGCACTTAGGTGGGGAAGAGAGAATCTAGCCACTACAAAATAAGGTCTCGATTTTGAAACGATTCTTAAAGATCGGTTTATCTTTTCTGGCGATGTTTTTCGTCCTGGCCGCCGCATCGTTCCTTTGCTGGGCACTATGGATTCCGCCGCACGGCCAGATTGCCGCAAAAGCGATAATTTCTGACGAAATAGTTACGGTTTCAACCGACCCTTACCTCACTTTCTCACCCGCAAACGGCAAACCTCAAACTGGACTTATCTTCTATCCCGGAGCACGGGTAACCCCTGAAGCTTACGCTTCGATCGCTCGATCGGTCGCGTCCGAAAGCTTTCTCGTCGTAATACCTTCGATGCCGCTCAATATGGCATTATTCGCTCCGCATCGGGCTTCGGAAGTGATGTCCATGCATCCCGACATTCGGTATTGGGCGATCGGTGGGCACTCAATGGGAGGAGCGTTCGCCGCCCAATTTATTGCACAACGACCTGAAACTATTAGTGGACTTGTACTTGTCGGAGCGTATCCGCCAAATGGGATCGATCTTAGCACTTCGGCAAAGGAGGTCGTCTCGATATACGGTTCGGTTGACGGAATCGCAACGCCGGCAGAGGTACTTGCAGCCAAGCCTTTTTTGCCGCCAATGACCGAATGGGTAGAGGTGAACGGCGGCAATCACGCCCAGTTCGGTGACTATGGTAGCCAGTTTGGCGATTCAGAACCTTACGTTACCGCAGATCAACAACAACGGGTGACAGGAACTTCGATCATTGGGTTGTTGAAGAGAATTTCGGCAAACTCTCAATAGAAATACGATTCCAAACCTGTCTTTATCTAGTCACTATTATGATTCAAACTTTTTGGCCCTACTGAGTGGTTTGGGCCGGTATTCCTTCGACGTATACGACCGATCAGATCCTAACGGGGGCTTAAGATGAAATACGATGTTCCTCAAATGCCCTCGGATCCGCCGAATATGCACGTCTAGCCTAGTTGTTTTACCTTGAGGGCACTTCAGCACCTATCGTCCAAACGACCACTGAACTCGAAAGGCCGAGGCCCGAAAGGCGGCCTGCGAGCATTACGATCGTTTCTCCATTTTGGACCACGCCGGCTTCTATAAGCGTTTTCTCACCGGTTTTAAGCATCTCTTCTGTTGCGTCAACGTCTGAGTTCATAAGGTCTAGCATCGTGCCTTCACCGATAGATCTCGCCAATTCACTTTCATTCAACCGTTTGTCGAAAAACGGCACAACGCCCCAGATCAGCGCGAGCTGATTGTAAGCGTCTAACGACGTTGTAAGGCCAAAGGTTCGAAGTCCCGAACGAAAGCTCGAAAGCCTGCGAGCCATCAATCCGGATTCCGTATAAACAGCGATCTTTTCGGTTTGCACCTCTTTGGCGGCGTACGCTGCCGCCTTGCACAAAGCTTGGCTCGTCCGGCCTGAGGGCGGAAGGGAGAATTTGACCGGCTTCTTAAGCTGCTCCGGTTTGATCGTTTCGGCAGCATCGATTATCCGCGCCATTGTTTGAATTGATTCGACCGGATATGTTCCCGCGGCAGTTTCTGCTGAAAGCATGACGGCATCAGTTCCATCCCAAACCGCATTGGCAACGTCCGACGCCTCAGCTCTCGTTGGATTCGGGCTATCGATCATCGACTGAAGCATCTGGGTCGCAGTTATCACAAATCGGTCATTCGCAACCGCAGCTTCGATGATCCGTTTCTGATATACCGGGACGAGTTCTACGCTTGTCTCTACACCAAGATCACCTCTTGCGACCATGACACCGTCAGTCTCTTCAATAATGCCCTGAAGATTCTCGATCGCCTCGGCCTTTTCTATTTTGGCGACTAGAAGCGCCCGGCCTTTTTTTCGTTTGTTAAGCTGTTTGATCTTTTCTTTTACGTCGCGACAGTCTTGGGCAGTGCGGACGAAGGAGAGTGCAATGTAATCTACATTTTGTCCCATCGCCCATTCGAGATCGACGTGATCTTTCTGCGTCATCGAAGGAATCGGTAACGGCGTATTGGGCAGGTTAATGCCCTTTCGTTCCTTTAACCATCCACCGACGACAACTTCGCAATTGACGTCCGGCCCATTTATATCCAAAACGCGAAGCTCGAACGCACCGTCATCTAGCAGGATCTTGGTTCCGGGTCGCACCGAGCTTGGGAGTTCGGCAAAGTTCGTCGAGACGCGGTGAACATTGCCTACAACCGGATTCGCTGTGATGGTAAACGCCTTTCCGGAGATCAATTCGATAGGCAGCGAGTCTTCGAGCACGCCGGTGCGAATCTTCGGCCCGGACAGGTCAACTAGGATCGCGATCGGAATGCCTCTTACTTGTGCCGCAGAACGGGCGAGCGATATCGATTCTGAGTGCTCCGCATGCGAACCGTGCGACATATTGATTCGAACCGCGTTCAGTCCGGCATCGATCATTCTTTCAATGACGGTGAGCGAGTTCGACGCCGGGCCAAGGGTCGCAAGTATCTTTGCATTTCTCATCTAGTCGATATTAACGTAACCAAGTTGATTGCTAAAGGAAGACTCGATCCACTGTCAACATCAATTAACATCAGCCGGCTGGAAGGAACGAACCTTTTCCACGTATCGCAGTACGGTAGCGACAAAAGTAGAATGTGACCAAGTGAGAGGCGAAACGGACACGTTCTGGCAGGTGTGTGGGTCGAGTTGCTCCGCCAAAACGCCTGAGGGAAGGGCCATTTTGGCGACCCATTCAATGATCGTAAAAGCCATCGTCAAGTCCGCTCTTGATTTCGCGGCGGCAATATAATATTCGGCGAGCCATAATGAGCAAATGTACCAGACATTGCCGGTCGCATCGCCTTCGCCCTTCATGTACCCGTCATTCTGAAACCTTGCCAAACCGCCGGCAACCGAAAGTTCGTCGCGTATCGCGTTCATTGTCCCGACGACAACGTCATCATCCGGCGCAAAACATCCGAAAAAGAAAATGCCGAACATAGAAGCGTCGATCGTGGTATCTGGTTCAAGCGAGCCGTCTTGCCGAACCTGAAGCGATCGGCAAAATCTTCCCAGTTGTTTGCTGTAAAGATGTTCGAGCATTGCGGAGACGACTTCGTCAGCGGCCGCGGAATATTTTTTTGCCCGGTCGGACTCGGCAAACAGGACAGAGAAGTTTGCGGCGGCACGAAGCCCTGCTACGACAGTTGCACAAGTGAACGTGTGAACTCCGCGACGATCTTCCCAAAGATTCCAACTTGGCAGTGGAAGCCCGGTCGATCTATCTCGAAAACTTTCGATGAAATCGGCACATGGAATTGTGACCTTTCGGTAAACGCGATGGGCGAATTCTATATCTCGGAACCTTTCGTAATGTTCCCATAACGCCCACAAGACCAAGGCTGTTTCATCTTCCTGGATCGGGATCATTTTCTCGCCGCTTTGTGGATCCCAGGCCGGATGCCAACCCGATGCGATAGTGCCGTCGGCATTGTATTTTTGAAGAAAATAACCATCGCGATGGACGATCCGGGAGCAGAAATCGAAGAACTTTCTTGTTAAGTGTGAATAACCGGCGAGGTCGAGAGCGTGAGCAACAAAAGCACCATCGCGAGTCCACAGGTAACTGTAATGATCGGTCGCTCGTTCGGTAACGTCGTGATCATTTGCCGCGAGAATGGCGCCGCCGCGATCGATCTGTGTATGAACGATCAACAGTGAACGCTTATACATGTCGCAGACCTGTGGCGGAAGATCGCCCAGATCGGTTTCATTCTTATTGACCCAAGCACGCCAATAATTCGCCGTGTAACCAAAATATTCGTCGGGCTCGCGTTCGGTCAAAAGCGTGTTCAGGCCTACTACTTCTTGAAGCGATGTTCCTGCCGCGATCCAATAGTAAAATTCCGTAGAACTGTCCTTTTCTAGTTCAAAATGAACCCCGATCGTGGAATCGACCGATCCTTCTGTCTTCGCTCCGCCCTGAAGGTTCCCATCTTCGGCATCTCGCCAGGTTCCTTCTTGGCCCTTAAAAGCCTTTCGGCCGGTGGCGAACGAATCAAAATGTGGCAGGGAATTGATCAAAAAGTAGCGATGTTTCTTATAGTGGATTATCCCGTGGGTTTCGGGATCGTACATGGCCGTATCACCGAAGTTATTCTCGTAAATTCGGAGGTCGTGATGAAGGAATATTCGAAAACTACGTTTATTCTGTGCGGTGTTAACAACTCGAATGCGACGCAAGAAGACATTTTCATGGCTGGCAACAGTGTCATTTGAGAAGACCATTACCTCAAGATTCTTGTTCTCAAGTTCGACATCGGTAACCAGCGTTTCCGGTAAATAGCGAAGCGTTCGTTCCCATCCTTCATCCGCGGTCCAGGAAAAATCTCCATCGACCCAAACGCCGAAGCGGCACGGAAAGCCTCCGGTATGGTTCTCCTGTCCGACGTGCGGGAAATATATATCGCGGATTTGATACTTGTCGTCGAAGTTTACAAGAAGTGAACCATTGCCGACCGGAATATCACGCATAAATGTAAAGGGTTCGAGGGCGAACTTTGCCGACCTTTCTTTTCGGATCGATCCGATCCACTTTCAAAAAGCCGCCTTGACCGCCAGCTCAACAACGTTTCGTTCCGCTTCGAAATCGAGCATCTCATTAGCTTCTTCGGGAGTTACCCAGCGAGCTTCGGCGACCTCATGATCATGATCGGCGACATCACCAGATTGATATTCCATTAGGAAAAAATGAACGAATTTGTGGATCGTGGTCCACACACCATCTCGATCTGCAGAAAACCAATATTCGATCACTTTAAGAGGTTCAAGTAATTCGCAATCGATGCCGGCTTCTTCACGCACTTCGCGAAGCGCTGCAATTTCAGGAGTTTCACCCGGGTCGATGATACCCTTCGGGAGCTGCCACCGCAGTTCAGGGAGCATCTTTATCACGGCGATCTCAATCCCGCTCGAGCCTCTACGAAAGGCGACTCCACCTGCTGAGGTTTGGATCACCGTTGGTGAAGTATCTTTCTTGAGGGGGCGCTTGTTCAAAGTTTTCTCGTCGTTTAGGTTTTCGAGCCGAAAGCTATCTTCATCACTATTTATTTATTTGTCAGCGATGGCGGCGGCAACTGCCATGTCGAGCTCTTTTTCGATCTGTTCATTGAAGCCGACGATCTTCTTGAGCAATTTGCCATTTCGGTCAAAGATGGCGGTTTGCGGAATGGCCGTATCGGACCCAAAAATGTATGCCGAAAGAGCATCTTCCGGAAATCCTAACGGATAAGTAATTTTTAGCCTTTCGACGAATTCGGGTACTTTTGCTTTATCTTCCTCGTCGCCAACGTGTAAGCCCACAACCTCTAATTCATCTTGATATTTCGCTTTGAGCTCCATCAAATGCGGGATCTCTTCGATACACGGCGGGCAATTTGTTGCCCAAAAATCAAGAATGACAACCTTTCCTTGCAAGTCCTTGATCTTTTTCACCGAATCGTCGAATCCGGTCCAACTCATTTCCGTAACAGGTTTCCATGGCCGCGACTGTGCATCTTTAGCCTGACGACCGTTGACCGATACCGGCTTCTCGCCAACGGCTATCGGAGATGCCGCGGGTCGACAGGCCACGATCGATCCCAACAAAAATAGAATAACCAATGTTTTTTCCACTCAACATATCTTACACAAAAGCGTTGGCTCTAACGAAATAGCCTTCGGGCGCTCACCGTTGTCCGGTGACAGGCTTTACATCTTGACCGAATGATCTTAACGTTTTTGTGTGCCGGTATATCCCGAAAAAGTTAGCGAAATGATCGGTCGAAGTCGTAAGGAAAGCGATCCGTTTTCCCCCAGCGGAATGGGAAGAGCGGTGAATTTCGAATGCGGTTGCTTTGTGTCCTTCTCACTTCTGGTAGCCAAAGGCAAGCTTCGACGGATCGAGTATTCGACAAATGGATGCGGTTTTATGATCGCGGCAGCTAGGGTTTTGGCTGATGATCACGTCGAACAGGAATTGGTCGAACTCGGCGGTGGTTCTGTTGCCGCTCTGTCTAGTGCTATCGCTGATTACATCGGTGAATTTCCGATCGAACGTCAAAACTGCTGCTTGTTGGCCGTCGTTGCGTTCCAAAATGCACTAAAGGATCATCGCAAGCGGACCGTTAGTGAATTCCAAGGTGATTCCCCTTTGGTGTGTACCTGTTTCGGCGTAACGGAAGAAACGATAACGAGTGTTATTGCGACGAAGGCTGCAGTCGAAGTAAGCGACGTCACACGGATCTGTCGGGCTGGCGGCGGCTGCGGATCGTGCACTTTGCTTATTCAGGAATATCTCGATATGCGTGCGTCAGCCGAACTCTATTAGGTTCTTTTCCAGATTTTTAGTGTGATATAATTTCGGGAACTTGCCGGAACAATTTCGGCGAATTGTACTAATTTAGTAATGGAGCAAAGTTGCCGGATCGTACCGGCTTTATAAACCCCGATTGACGCTTTAATGGACGACCCTGCTAGTTTATCTTTCGCTTTTTTTCTTGCCGAAGTTCCGGCAACTTTTGAAACACCCGACCCGCTCTGGAGTTTTCTCGGTCTTTCGGCCGTGATCTTTCTCGTGCTTTCGAATGGCTTTTTCGTTGCTAGTGAATTTGCATTGGTTGCGGTGCGTAAGTCACGGATTGAGGCCCAAGCAGCCGAAGGAAATAAGAACGCAGAGCGCGTGCTTGGGATGCTCAACAACCTGAATGCGTATATTTCGGCGACTCAGCTCGGAATAACGCTTTCATCGCTTGGGCTTGGTTGGATCGGCGAACCGTTTGTTGCGACGTTGCTTGATCCGATCTTCATGTGGGTAGCGACGGCATCAGGAATCGAGTTTCTAGCCTCGGGAGCGGTTGTTCACACGATCTCTTTCATTGTTGCATTCACATTTATTACTTTTCTACATATTGTATTCGGTGAGCTTGCCCCGAAAACGGCTGCGCTCGAGATCTCTGAGAAGGTTTCGTATTTCATTGCTGTTCCGCTGCAGATATTTTACAAGGTCTTCTATTATCCCATCCGTGTTCTCGATTGGGCCGGTACAAAGACCGCACGGCTTTTTGGACTTAAGGTCTCGGGCGAGCACGGCGCGAGCTATTCGGAAGAAGAGATCCGACAATTGATCAACGCTTCGCAGGAAAAGGGTCTATTGAACGAGGACGAAAGGCGCTTGATAAATCAGGTCTTTGAGTTCTCCGAAACGACCGTAAAAGAAGCGATGATACCGAGAACGGAAATTGTGGCTATACCTGAGTCGAGCACTTTAGAAACTATCGTTCGCACATTTCGTCAGCATGGTTATTCGCGGATTCCGATCTATCGCGGTTCGCTAGACGATATTCTCGGCTTTGTTCACAGCAAGGACGTTCTTGCATACATCCTGCGTCCCAAAGCCTTTCGGCTAGAGCGTGTAACGCAAAAGCCGATGTACGTTGTCGACACCGCGCGTCTCGAGGACGTATTGCGGCAAATGCAGCGAGAGAAATTTCATTTTGGATTTGTTGTTGACGAACACGGTGGCGTCGAAGGCATCATCACGCTCGAAGATCTTCTCGAAGAAATTGTCGGCGATATATCTGATGAACACGACGAGGAAGTGAACGAACAGATCCATGAACAGGCAGACGGCTCGGTCGTGCTCGATGGCAGTACGGCCGTTCGTGATGTTAACAAACGCCTCGGTATCCACTTGCCGATCTCAGAAGGTTATACGACCGTTGCCGGTTTCTTGATGTCTGAAGCCGGACAGGTCCTTGCTGACGGCGATGTGGTTCCATTTAACGGTCATACATTTAGAGTTGAAAAAACGGCGAAACGGCGGATCGTGACCGTACGAATGATGAAGAACGAAACGGAACCCACGGTCGTTGAAGTCCCTTAGGTGGATCGAAGAAGATTTGTGTTTAGCAGAAGACCTCAAACTACTGAGGTCTTTTGTGTTTGTAGGATATTCGCGTTACATTACGAAATCAGACCGACCAATCAGGAGAAACGAAATAAATGTCATTGATCGAACAAGTATGGGCGCGCGAGATTATGGATTCCCGCGGAAACCCAACAATTGAAGCTGAAGTCATCTTGGAAGACGGCACAACCGGCCGGGCAGCGGTGCCGAGCGGTGCGTCAACCGGCGAGAACGAGGCCGTAGAACTTCGCGACGGCGACGAGCTTCGATACCTTGGAAAAGGAGTATTGACGGCGGTGGAGAATGTAAATACAAAGATCAATGACGAGATCCAGGGCCTGGATTGCCTTGATCAAACGCTGGTCGATGAAACGATGATTGGGCTCGACGGTTCATCGAATAAGTCGCAACTTGGCGCGAACGCTATCCTCGCGGTTTCGTTGGCGAACGCTCGTGCGGCGGCGGCGGCGCTGGAAATACCTCTTTATCGTTACATCGGTGGTGCAAATGCAAAAACACTTCCGGTTCCGATGATGAACATCCTGAATGGAGGTGCGCACGCTGATAACAACGTTGATTTTCAGGAATTTATGGTGATGCCCGTTGGTGCTGAGAACTTTTCGCAGGCGCTTCGAATGGGTGCCGAGATCTTTCATAATCTAAAAGGTGTATTGAAAGCCCGAGGTTATTCTACGAGCGTCGGGGACGAAGGCGGCTTTGCGCCAAACCTGAAGTCGAATGAAGAGGCGGTCGAGACAATTCTGGAAGCGATCGACAAGGCCGGCTATGCGGCAGGCGACAATGTAATGCTTGCGCTCGATCCGGCTGCAAGCGAGTTTTATAAGGACGGAAAGTACATCTTTAAGAAGTCGGACAAACGCCAGCTTTCGCCTGACGAAATGGCGGCATATTGGACGGACTGGTGCAATAAGTATCCGATAATTTCTATCGAAGATGGCATGGCCGAAAACGATTGGGATGGTTGGAAGGCGTTGACAGCAAATGTCGGTGACCGGGTTCAGCTCGTTGGAGACGACCTATTTGTTACGAACGTGAAATTCTTGCAGCAGGGAATTGACGAAGGTGCCGCGAACTCGATATTGATCAAGGTCAATCAGATCGGAACACTTACAGAAACGCTGGACGCCATTGAACTTGCACGTACGAATAACATGACTGCTGTTATCTCACATCGTTCCGGTGAAACAGAAGACACGTTTATAGCTGACCTTGCCGTCGCCACGAACGCTGGCCAGATCAAAACAGGAAGCCTCTGCCGTAGCGACCGCATTGCGAAATACAATCAACTCTTGCGGATCGAAGAAGATCTCGGCGATTCCGCGCGATATCCGGGCCGCAAGGCGTTCTACCAACTTTATTAAACCGGAATGCGGCGAATATCGATCATCGGATCCGGAGGCGCCGGAAAATCGACGCTCGCCCGGAAGTTAGGCGAGATCACCGGATTGCCGGTCATTCATCTGGATAAACTCCATTGGAGGCCCGGCTGGGTCGAGCCGCCAAAGGGAGAATGGCGACGAACGGTAGAGGAACTCGTCAAACGTGACGAATGGATCATTGAAGGTAACTTCGGCGGCACAATGAAAACAAGGCTTGCCACCTCCGATACCGTTATTTTTCTCGACTATTCGAAGGCGGTCTGTTTGCGTAGAGTAATAAAGCGGCGTTTAATGTACCGCAACACAACCCGCCCAGACATGGGCGAAGGATGTAACGAAAAGATCGATCTTGAATTCCTCGATTGGGTCTGGAACTTTCGAAAGACAACGAAGCCGGAAATTGAAAAGCGGCTGGCAAAACTCGACCACCCGGTAGATCTTATCCTGTTGCATTCACCAAAGGAAACAAAAGCGTTTCTCGCTAAGATCACCAACATCGCCCCTTAATTATCAATGGAACAGACTCTCGGCCAATTCACTGTCAGCACCGAAAAAGCTCGGCTTGACGTCGCATTGATCCATAGTTTTTTCGTTGAGGAATCCTATTGGGCGCGGGAGCGAACCGAAGAGCAAACCCAGACGGCCATAGAAAATTCCATCTGTTTCGGCGTGTACGATGGCGGACGGCAGATCGGATTTGCCCGAGTTGTCAGTGATAAGGCGACGTTTGCCTATCTCGGTGATGTATTTATTCTCGAAGAGTTTCGAGGCAAAGGACTAAGTAAGTGGCTGATGGAAGTGATAGTCAGCCATCCGGAAGTGCAAGGCCTCCGCCGATGGGTGCTGGCAACGCGAGATGCACATGGACTGTACGAGCAATTCGAATTTTCGGCCCTTCGCTTTCCGGAGCGTTGGATGGAAAAAACAGCCCCTAACGCTTACTAATAATCTTGCAATCACCGACCTCATTTCGGCTATAATTGAGGTGCAACGCCTTGCGGTTCGTCCACACGAGCTGTGGGCAAATTCCGCGTCGACCCGCATAGTCGCATTTCCGATCTATTAGACCATTCGCGTCGCTCGATCAGCAAAAAGTATGAAATATTCTAATAATAGGCCCGTTGCACTCGTAATTCTTGACGGTTGGGGATTCTCTACAAATGTACGCGGGAACGCGATAGCGATGGCCCGCACGCCTAATTATGACGATATTTGTGGGCGTTATCCGTTTGCAAAGCTTCATGCTTCTGGTCGATCTGTCGGCCTTAAAGTCGGAGTTTCCGGGAATGCCGAGATCGGGCACGTAAACATTGGTGCCGGCCGTGTTGTGCAAACGGATGCAGTTAGGATCGCAAATGCAATAGCAGACGGGACCTTTTTTGATAACCCGGTGCTGGTAGCAGCCTTTGAAAGGGTGTCAAATTCTGCAAACTCTGTCCACTTTATCGGTCTACTGAGCGACGGCGATGTGCATTCTTCGACCGACACGCTTTACTCATTATTGCGAATGGCTAAGAGGAGCGGGATCGCTCAGGCAAATGTACACGCGATTCTCGACGGCCGCGATGTCCCAACCCGCACCGCCGATGTTTATCTGGAAGCACTTGAGATCAAGATGGCCGATATCGGACTCGGGCGGGTTGCCACGATCTGCGGCCGACATTTCGGAATGGACAATGCTGAGAATTGGGAACGCACCGCCCGGGCGTTTACGATGCTCGTTCACGGCGAGGGCGAACGGGCGAACGATCCTGTACAGGCTGTGCGAAGTTCCTTCCTTCGCGGTATCACCGACGAATTCGTTGCACCGATCATAATCGAAAGCGAGGCAATGGAAGCGTCTTCATCGACGATCCGAACTGGCGACCTGGTTATCTTCTTTAATCATCGACCCGATACGATGCGGCAGATCGTACGATCGATCGCCGTGCCGGAACCCGGTGAGATGGCTTCGTTGGCAAAACCGAATGTTGATGTCGTCTGCCTGACGGAGTACGATCGCAGCTTTAACTTGCCGGTCGCGTTTCCACCAGAATCGCGTACACATAATCTTTGCGAGATCTTTGCGGATCTTGGCATTCACAACTATCGGATCTCCGAGGCGGACCGTTTTGCCCATGTGACGAACTTTTTCAATGGCGGAATCGATGGGACGCAGAAGAATGAACTCCATTTACAGGTGCCGCAGCCGAGCCGGACGGTCGATCGGGAATCGGAACCGGAAATGCGAAGTTTCAAGATCGTCGATTCGCTCATCGGAGCGATCGAATCCGATCCGACGGGCGTTTTCGTGGTCAATATTCCGGCACCCGGACTTATCGCCGAGACGGGCAATTTAGAGCGGACCATCGAAGCGGTCCAATATGTAGATACGTGCCTTGGGGGCATTGTTGACAAGATCCGAGAGGCCGATGGCGTCGCCCTGATCACATCGACACATGGAAATTGCGAACGCATGCTGGACGATGCAGGCGGACCTGACCGCTTAGCGACGCAAAATCAGGTGCCGTTACACATTATTGACGAAGATGCGGTCGGCCTCGCTCTCAGAGATGGCGGATCACTATGCGACGTCGCGCCGACGATACTCGGAATTCTCGGAATCGAGCAGCCCACGTCTATGACGGGTTCGGACCTACGCTTCTCACAGAGCTAATAACCCAAAAGTTGGATATTCACAAGAAGGTGCTTGCCGAAAATGAGGTTTTCGGCAAATGCGCTTTTTCGTGTCTTCTTTTCTGTGAATTGAGTCGAATCGCTCCGCAATTCTTTGGCTAATACAACAACGGAAGTTGTGTGCGAGTTTTTTGATTGGCCATTTCCCGAAAGTCCTCCATGTTAAATATAATCATTGAAACGGATACAAGAATCGAACTAATTTATGGTTGAAGAATTTGCCTTTGACAATAGCGAAGAGCGTCGCAAAAACAGACAGAACGGAAATGGTTGGATAGAAGTCATCGTCGGGTCGATGTTCTCCGGGAAATCAGAGGAACTTATCAGGCGTCTTAACCGTGCCCGAATTGCTCGTCAAAAGGTGCAGGTCTTCAAGCCGATAATCGACGCCCGATATTCCGTCGAGCACATCGCTTCCCATTCCGGTCATCGCCATGATTCAATGCCCGTGAGTTCAGCCGCAGAACTCATTGCTGCCGTAAATGAGGATACGCAGGTTGTCGGTATCGACGAAGGCCAGTTTTTCGATCCGGGCCTGATCGAGGTTGCCAACACGCTGGCCACGAACGGAAAGCGCGTTATTATCGCTGGTCTCGACCAAGACTACACCGGCAAACCCTTCGAGCCAATGCCGCAATTATTGTGCATCGCGGAATTTATCACAAAAACACACGCTATTTGTGTGAAATGTGGGAGCACTGCCAATTATTCGCAACGGACTGTCGAATCGGACGCCCGCGTCGAGGTCGGAGCCGCGGACAAATACGAAGCACGTTGCCGACAGTGCTTTGTTCCGCACGCTGATTCGCCGACCATTGGGTAGAACACCACAGCAAATAGAGAGGGCACGAAAACTGACCTCGTCGCCGCTCCTCATTTTTCTGAACAAACGAATGCGATCAACCTTTCGGGATCTTCATCGAATACATGATTGCGGCGAACGTGTCCCGCTGTTTATCGAAGTTTGATCCTTTCGTTGAAACCATTATATTCAACTGCTGGTTCTGACCCTGATAGTTGCGGAATGCTATCCACTGATGCCGTCTGGCTCCGTCCTTATCTTCCGGCATTGCCTCGACCCATTCGACGCCTTTCACACCGTCGATCTCAAGCCAGCGAACCTTCTCGTACTTGCCCTGCTTTAGTTGCTCTAGGCTGCTTGTATAGGTCGCCTCTATGCTGGAATCGGACGGAAAGCTCGAAGGCATAACCGAGATCGATCCGATCAGAAATCCAACCGCCGGCGAACCGTAATTGAACGATTCTTTTCGAACCTCCATCTTGGTCCAGCCTTTAGGAAGTTTCCAAGAGATGCCCTGGTCGTCCCATTTAACGTCGGTCGCTCTGTCGGAGATCGACTGCTGTGCCGACGACATTTCTGCTTTTTCCGCTTTAGAATTGTCGTCCTTTGTAACCGATGAATTCGACGAAGAGCTCGAATTGGAGCCGGAATCACCAGTCAATCCTTTTAACCGGTCGCCAATACCGCAAAACGCGAGAGCGAAAGCCAATACGCCGAATCCCAAGATCTTCATTCCTGTTCCTCCTAAGGGTGTTTTAAACTCCACACATTGTTGCCGTGTTCTAACGGAAAATCAACGGCCGATGACTCGAAACTCGATCTGGGCTATCATTTAATTCTTTCAAGATGCATACACCTCAGCTTTTTGGCGACATTCTGATAATCATTCTGGCCTCCCTGCCGGTGGCCTATCTCTGCTTGCGTTTGAAACTGCCGCTACTCGTCGGCTTGATGTTGACCGGAATCGCGATTGGCCCTTACGGTTTCGGTCTGATCAAAGAGATCGAAGGAATTGAGATACTTGCCGAGATCGGCGTAATGCTTCTACTTTTTACGATCGGGCTTGAATTTTCGTTAAAGCGGCTCGGCGAAATGAAGCGGCTTGTGCTTTTCGGGGGCGGCATGCAGGTCGTCGGAACGATCGCGGGTGCGGCGGCAATTGGCTATCTGTTTGGCCACCCGCTGAACCAGGCTATCTTCTTTGGCTTTCTGCTGGCTCTTTCGAGCACGGCTATCGTTTTGAAAAGCTATGTTGACCGTAACGAGGTGGATTCGCCGCATGGCCGCGTCGGCGTCGGTATTTTGTTGTTTCAGGACATTTGTATAGTCCTGATGCTGTTGCTTATCCCATTGCTGGGCAGCGGCGGCGGCGGCGAGAGAGCGACATTTTCGGCTGTGGTGCTGCAACTCGGTTTTTCATTGACGGCCTTAATAGTTGTTATAGCCTTAGCATGGTTCTTGATGCCCAAGATCTTGAAACGGATCGCGGAGCTGCGGAGCCCCGAGGTATTTATTCTAACCATCGTGTTCCTGTGCCTCGGGCTTTCGTGGGTAACTGCAAGCCTCGGTCTTTCGCTCGCACTTGGGGCTTTTATTGCAGGAGTTGTTCTTGCCGACTCGGAATATAGCCATCAGGCAACGGCCGAAATATTGCCGTTTCGCGATGTTTTCAACAGTCTGTTTTTCGTGTCGATCGGAATGCTGCTGTCGCTTTCGGCATTGGCCGCGAATCTCGGCAACGTGGTACTGCTTGTGATCGGATTGATGATCGGGAAAGGACTGCTGGTTTGGGCGGTCGTTCGGATCCTCGGTTATCCGCAACGGATCGCCGCGATGGCAGCTCTCGGCCTTGCGCAGATCGGTGAATTTTCGTTTGTGTTGGCAAAGGCCGCACGGGGAACCGATCTGCTCCCCGATGTCGAGTATCAAGCATTTCTTGCTGCATCAATTATCTCGATGATCGCCACGCCATTCTTGATCTCGTCGGCTCCGGCATTCAGTTTTTGGATCCAATCGTTTCTTCACGATGGCAAAGTTCGAGATCTTGGAAATGCCGAATCTGACGACATTCATCTTACTCACAGCGGCGGACTGCAGCAGCACGTTATCATTGTTGGATATGGTTTGAACGGGCGGAATCTTGCTCGTGTGCTCCGTGCGGTAGGCGTCCCATATACAATACTTGAGCTCAACGCCGATGTGGTAAAGCGAGCGAAGGCTAAGGGTGAAAAGATAAATTTTGGCGATGCTACCAGGCGCGAGGTGTTGGTTCACGCCGGGATCGACAAGGCGTGGTCGATAGTGTTGGCCGTATCAGACGCGCAGGCCGCGCGGCGAACTGTTAGACATGCGCGGCATGCGAGCGATCGCATTCACATTATCGTGCGAACTCGGTATGTTTCCGAGATCAGTGAGCTTTACGACCTTGGGGCGAACGAGGTTATTCCGGAAGAATTTGAAACGAGCATTGAGATCTTTTCACGCGTGCTCCACCGTTACGGCATTTCGCGGTCAATAATCGAAAGCCAGATCGACAAGATCCGTCAGCAAGGTTATGAAATGCTGCGTTCGACGGCTCCCGGTCCTACGACGATGGATCATGTAAATCTTGCGCTCGATGAATCAAGTACCGAAACGATCAAGGTCACTGACAAATCTCCCGTTACCGGAAAAAGTCTTGGAGCGATTAACCTTCGCGGCACGACAGGTGCGACGGTTGTAGCAGTTCTAAACGGTGGTGGGACTGAGATCAATCCCGGAGCGGATTATATCGTTAGCCCTGGTGATACGCTTGTTCTCCTCGGCACACCGGAGCAGATAGAACACGCCGCTGACATCCTAATGCCGCCCAACTTAGGTAACGTTACCCTCGGCGGTTTCAATCCATAAAAAAGAGGCGCTCCCAAAAGGAACGCCTCACTTTTATGTCAGAATTCGGGAATACCTAGAAGGTAAATCTGAATCCGAGCTGTGCCGTGAACGGACGACCGATCGGTGGTCCAAATCCAGGTCCAAACAACGACTGCGGCAACAGGAAGTTAGCCGTGCTAGCTGGTGCACTCAGACCGATCCGCGATGCATATGACAAGTTCTCGTGATTGAAAACGTTGTAAAGATCCAGATAACCGGCTAAGCCAAACCGTTCGCCAAAGCGGAAGGTCTTCGATAGACGAAGATCCATGTTAAAGAAGTTTCCGCTTCTTTCTTCGAGCGTGCCATTCTTTAAAACATAACCCTTTCGGATCGAATTGACCGATATCTGCTGACAGCCCAACGGATTTAGTGCTTGCACGGCGGCTAGATTCCTGTTTGGAATTGCTAGGATCTGAGCGATCGAAACAGTGCCACAGAGGCGGTCGATCGCTGCAACGCCATCTCCGTCGAGATCGAAGCCAGCGACTGCAGAGTATGGCCTTGCGGTCGCAAACTGTAGGATCGGTGATACCTGAAAATCCCACGGCAAGTTAAACACGCCATTTAAAACAACCCTATGTCGTTCATCGATACGCGTTGGGCCAAATTCACCCGGTCCAAACTGCTTGTCCGGTGTAATCACGATTCCGTTGCCCGAATAGGAGGCAGTTGGCTGTCCGCCCCATGCTCTTGAACTTGCCATTACATAGCTGGCATTGAACAAGAATTTCGAAGATCGGTATTTCACGGTGGTCGCCCAACTGTCATAGAACGATCGGTTGGTTGTAGCAAACATGTTTATTTGGTTTAACCGACCAGCACCAAGTCCAGCGGCGACGAAAGCCGTGTCTAGAACACGGGTCGAAGCTCCTCGTGGACATTGCGGCGACGCAGGATTTCCACCAAAAGCCGCATTACATGTACGCGAGATCAACGGATTCATGTTCAAGAACCTAGGTTCATGTAATCCAAGGGTGTGAACGTAATCGCTTGAGATCGACCAATTTCGCGATATCTGCTGCTGAAATCCGATCGAGAATTTTTGAACATAGGGTTCGCGAGCGTCAGGATCATTAATTCGTCCAACCGATCCTGCAGCAAGATTGGTATACGAGAAGTTTGCTGGCACTTGCGGAAGAGCCGAAGTGCCGTATCGGAATCCGAACAACGGCGACGTCGGGTCGGGATTGCCGGCCGGGCGATTTAGGTTGATTGCGGACTGGAACACTTCGGGTTGAGACTGTACATCCGAGAATAGCGACAGGTTCTGGAAGATCTGGTCGTAAAATATTCCATACCCACCACGGATCACCGTTTTTCCTTCGCCAAATGGATCGTAGGCAAAGCCGATCCTCGGCTGGAATTCGGTCCAGCTAGGAGTTCGACGAAGAAGTTTGTCCTTGTCGTCGGTAAGAGCGTTCGCCAATGGATGATTCAATTGGTCGAGCAAAAGCATCGTACGGTTTCTGTCTTGCGTAGGAAGATTTCCAATGTTGGCATCCCAGCGGATACCGAGATTAAGCGTCAGATTTCGCGTTACCTTCCAGTCGTCCTGCGCGTAAAGAGCAAGCTGATCGACCTTTTGGAAATGTGAACTTGCACCATCATTGAAGGTCAAAGTTTGCAAGAGGTCGTCGCGGTTAAAACCACCTTGCGCCATGATCTGATCGGCCGGGAATCGGAACGTTAGATTGTACCCGCGTGTTCCAAAATAGAAGTAACCATCAAGAATTGTGTGAATGTAGTTCACACCAAATTTCATTGTATGGTTGCCCTTTACCCACGACAGATCGTCGCGGAACTGGTACTTGCGTTCCTTTGTAGATTGTGGCGTATTACCGTTCTGGCCGATCGTAATTCCGTTCGGGAAGTTGAGCGTAAGTCCTTCGGCATTTGGAAGTATCTCGTTGACAAAATCCTGGAAATGGAAAATGAACGTGTTCAAAACATTTGGTTTGATGTTGTACGTATGGTTTCCAACAAAGCTATAAAGCCTATTTGAGGTCATGTTGCCACCGCTTAGATCTGTTCTCGCCGGATTCGCCACCTGATCGTTCGGTGAACTATTATCCTGAAACGAAAAGCGGAAGAAGATCGATTGCTTGTTGGTGAGCCGATGATCGACCTTAGCCGAAAGCAGCCAATCGTCGTAAGGCGACGGGATCTCGTCTGTAAACTGAACTCCGGGAATCGCCTGTAGCGAAGCAACGGCTGCCGGGAAGATCGGTATAACTTGACGCTCGCGGAAACGTTCGAGAGCAAAGAAATAGAATGTGCGATCTTTTATGATCGGTCCGCCGATGCTTCCGCCGATCTCTTGGCGTTCGAAGTACGGATTGTCACGGTTGGCCTGTTTGTCAAAGAAATCACGGGCTTGCAGGCTGTCCGCCCTAAAGTTAGAGAAGAACGATCCACGTAATCTGTTGCCGCCGCTTTTCGTGATCACGTTCACAATACCGCCAACCGAGCGGCCCTGATCAGCGGTCCAACCATGCTGGTTTACCTGAAACTCTTGGATCGATTCGTACGAAAAATTCTGAAGAAGGCTGCCGACAACGTTATCTTTGTTGTCGCCGCCATCGACGTTGACGTTGATCTGTCGTCCATCGCCACCGTTAAAGGCGATCGTTCCGACCCTTGTTTTCGTTGGGTCAAACGTGCCTGTGGGGCGTGCTTCAGGCGCGATTATGGTCAGGCCCGCAAACGTACGATTTAACAGCGGAAGGTTTTCGATCTCCTTTGGGCTGATCGACGTATCGAGTTCCGACCTGGTGGTTTCGACCAATGGCGGTGTTGTCGTAACCGTAACGGTTTCGGTGACGTTTCCGGGCTGGAGATCGAAGTTGACGTTCTGGCGTCCTCCGACATTCAACTCGACATTTTCGATGAGTGCCCGGCTAAAGGTTTGAGCCTCGGCGCTGACACTGTATCTGCCTGGCTGCAGATTTGGAACAATATATTCGCCGTCAGAGCCGGTGACGGTCGTGCGTTCGGCACCAGTGGTAATACTTGTGACAGTTACCTTGGCGCCGGGAACAACGTTGCCCTGTCCGTCAACGACACGTCCGGTTACGGTACTGGTTGTAACCTGAGCGCCGGCAGCGGAAAACAAGAAAACGATCGCGAGGGCGGAAAGTGCGAACGTTCTCAGCGATTTGATGTGCTTTCTGTACATAAAGGTAAGAACCCTCCGAAACTAGAAATTAAGAATTTTAAGCCTGGAAATTGCTTGAAGCGACCCACCTTGATGTTAACGAAACGTTAAATAAGTTCGTCAGCGCCGATTCAGGCAAGAACTGTTCCAACTTGCTGGTCTGACTATTAGTTAGCAAAAGTCAACCGTCAGTTTGTCTTGAACCTCCGCTCGTTATGTTTCAATCCAAAAACTTGGATATGAGTGGCTAGAAATTTGGATTTTCTCCGTTGACGAGTTCGTGTAATACCTTTGTCGAAGAGAAGTTAGCGATAAGTCTCAGGATGGTTCCAGTTTCGGACCCTGCTATATCGTCGTTACTCGGGAGCGGAACGACAATACGGTTTTTGAAGCACGAGATGACAGATCGAAAACGATCGTTCATCGTAATTACGTTAAGAAAAATTAGCAGTTTGGAAAACGAATCAGCCGCACGGCAAATTCGCTTTACGAAAAGCGTCTATGCGGTGCGACTTCTTGTGTCAAGTTAGGCGATGAAAATTTATGAAAAAGCTTGTCCTATTGTCCTTCTTATTGTTCTCGGTTTCTGCTCAGGCTCAGTCGAAGACATTTCGTTGGAGCTCCGAGTTGTGCGATCACCACGGTACGTATGATTCAAAAAAATATACTGAAGCAGAGCTTCGCGACACCATGAAGCTTATGGATTATACGATGACGAATCTGAAGAACTTTCCTCACGTTTTTAAATGGGAAGATATCGAGAAGCTCGATGTCGCGGCGCTCGACGCCGAATATAAAGTGAAGAAGGAAAAGCTGACGGCTCTGAACGTAGTTGAAGTTCCTTATTTTCAGAATGCTAAAGATGCACAGATCAAGGAAATTGAGCAAAGATACGTTTTGGGCCGAGCGAAGTTGCTGGCATATCGAACGCCGGAAGTTTTGCGCGATTATCCGGCGGCTCCGGCTTGTAAATTGAAGTACGTTGAACCGTTAGTAGCTAAGGACGAGAGTCTTTTCAGCGTGTGGCTTGATGTTAACATGGACTCGCGTTCTCGCAACGGTGATCCCGACAGACTAAGGCGGGAGTTTGAGTCGGAGATGGCTTCGCCGGATAAGTTAAAGTTTGCGATCATCGAAGTCATGGGTTTCGGGTTTGGAAATTGCGCTAATGCATTGATCGAACGCGATGAAGGCAGCAGCGATGGCTCGCACGAAAAAGCATTTCGTAAACTTTTTAGCCGAGTTCGCGACGTGAATTGTTCTGAACCGTAAACATCATTTCCCACGATCTGCTAGCGAACGCTGCCGTTTGAAATGTTCGACGATTTCGTTCGCCGCCCTGTTTCCGACAATCGGTTTCAAGTGGGCGACCTCGGCTTTCGCGATCCGTTCGATCGAACCGAAATTCCTTAATAATTCCATTTTTCGTTTTTCGCCGATGCCCGGAATTGCGGAAAGTTCAGATGTGAAATCGCGCTTCTCGCGGCGTTTTCGGTGGAACTCTATCGCGGTTTTATGTGTCTCTTCGCGGATCTGCAGGACGAGACGAAAAGCGAGCGAGAATCTGTCAAAGGGAATCGGCTTGTCTTCGCGGCCGTAAACAAGTAGATGCGAAATTTGATTATGCTGTTTCGGCGGTTTTACGATTCCGACGAGCATAATTTGTTCCAGATCAAGAGCACGCATTGCTTCGGCGGCGGCGGAAAGCTGGCCTTTTCCTCCGTCGATGAATATCAGTTCGGGCAATTGGCCGCCTTCTTCCATCATTCGTTTATAGCGGCGAAAAACTGCTTCGTTCATTGAAGCAAAATCGTTCTGTCCATCCACGCTCTTGATTATGAATCTGCGATAAAGGTTCTTCGCGGGTTTACCGTTATCGAAAACGGCGATCCCGGCGACGTTCTCGGAGCCAGAGATATTCGAAATATCAAATGACTCGATCCGCTGGGGAAAATAGGACAGTTCGAGAATTTCCTGCAGCTCTTCCAGCACCTTTTGTGAGTCAGGTTGTAGAACGCGGAATCTTTGTTCAAAAGCTATCCGTGCGTTTGTTTCGACCAGCGTTATCAATTCCTTTTTGCGGCCGCGTTTCGGATCCAATATTTTTACGCGGCGGCCTCGGCGTTCGGTCAACAATTTCTCCAATACTTCGCGGTCGTCGAAATCGTTCGGGACGTGAATTTCGAGCGGGACATAATCGGTCGAGTAATATTGGATCAAGACTTCACCCAGAAATTCCGAAGCACTGAATTCGTCATCGTCTTCCGCCATGTCTTCCCAGAAAAACTCGCGGCGGCCGACGATACGGCCTTCACGCATTGTAAATAGCTGGAGTGCGAGCCGCGGCCCTTCGCGGTGGAAACCAAAAATATCAATATCGCTTTCGGCGGTGGTCGCCATTTTTTGCTGATCACCGAGCTGCAAAACAGTTCGGTGCAGGTCGCGAAATCTCGCTGCGATCTCGAACTTATCTTCGCCGGCAAACTTCCACATTCGCTGTTCCAGGTCGGCGGCAAGCTCTTTGTTCTTTCCTTCTAACAGGGCTTTTACATCGCGTGCAGCTTCAACATATTCGTCCTGCGTGCACAAACCTTTGACACATGGCCCGAGACATCTCTTTAGGTGATATTCCAGACACGGACGGGGAAGTTTTCCGTCGATCTCGATCTCGCAGGTTCGCAATTGGAAGGTTCGGTTGATCAGGCTCAAGGTCTTTCTTGCAAGTACCACCGGCAGAAATGGTCCGTAATAACTGCTGCCGTCGCGAACGACGCGGCGCGTTATTACGACTTTCGGAAAAGGTTCGTTCGTTAACTTCAGATGCGGATATTGCTTGTCATCTTTCAGCATCACGTTAAAACGCGGTTTATGTTTCTTGATCAGATTCGACTCGAGCACCAATGCCTCGACCTCGTTATCAACAACGATATATTCGAAATCTGCGATCAGTTTTTTCAACTGCTGCGTTTTATAATCGACCGCTTTGCTTGCCTGGAAGTAAGACCGGACGCGGTTTCGCAGATTCTTCGCCTTTCCGACGTACAGAATTTTTCCGGCCGCATTCTTATGAATATAAATGCCCGGCTCGGTCGTCAGATTTTTCAGCTTGTCGGCGATCGTCACAATTCAATCGTAAACGGTTGACCGCGAAATTAAAAAGGCCCGGCCAATTCCGAAGAATCAACCGAAGCCAAGTTTGCCAGGGGGATTTGAGGCACTATCTCTGGATTGCCGGTAAAAGCAAGCCGATAAGAATTGCGATTATTCCAACTGTCGTGCTGATCGTTTGTATCGGGTTCATATAATTATTGCTCCTAAATATGATTCGGCGGCTCGTATAATATGTCGCCATACCAATTGACGTCAGTTTCGCGACGTTTTGCACAATTTGGCGTGTGAATCTCAAAATCGCCGATAAATGTTCAATATCGAATGCGCGCGATGTGAACGCACCCGAACAAAAATCGGCGTTTTTGCGGTTTTTTTGCTTTCAGGGTTCGTTTTGGGTCAAATTTCCCCTTTTTTTTCCATTCTTTGAGCGCGTTGGTGGAACACGGTGGAACAAAGATCGACGTTTTTGAGCTTTTGCGGTTTGGATATCAAATATCAAGGACGAAAGTATTTCTCGCCCGAGCCAATTATCCTACGGATAACGCGCCGCCGAAATAGCACTTGGCGCGATATGCGCGATCTGATAGCAATTGTGGTAAATGGAAAAGTTGAAATGGTAACAAAGCTGACCCAAGCCCGGGCGGAACGTGACCTTGATTTCGGTGACAAAACACGCCCGCCAAGTCTCACCACCGGACCCAAAAACGCAAAACTGGGGACCTAGATCTCCATTTCGCGTCCCCACAAACTAAAAATTCCCCGGAAGTTTCCCCGAAAGAATTATTGGAAGCTATTTATTATCCCCGAACTCTACGGAATTTTATGAACGCTGTTTTCTTCGAAGGACCAAAAAACAAAATGCTCCGTCGAGACAATGCCATGCTAGAATCGCAAAATCGAATGCAAGACCATACGACAGCCTCGGGAAATAGATAGTATCATGAACTTCTATGGGAAAAACTCGTGAAGAGAAGCTAGCGGAGCTCGTTGACGAAATCAAAGCTCTGGTGCCAGAGTTACAGAAATTATGCGATGCGGCACGAGAGTCCCTCGTAACGTCCGCACCATCAGAACCTGCGATGCGGGTCCAGTATTTCCGCCATCAGATCCTTGCATATTCGATTCTCCGACTTCGACATTTTATTGAGCACAATCTAATTAACAATTCATACATCGAGACGATGGCAACGTTAGCGGTGTGTCGATATACCTTCGAACTGGTTGTCTGGTTGAAGCTCATGGAAAAAGACCGCCGACTTGCTTTGTTATTCATCCGTGAATCGATAAAAGGTCGTATCGATAATCTTAGAGAGAATATTAGTCTTCTGGGGAACGAAAAATCCTTCTACATCTCGCAAGCTGACACAGAATCCAAATTACATCAGCAGGCGGTTGAAGAAATAAAAGCAACTGACGCATCGCCCCAAGAAATGGGTAAAGCCATCGCCCTCCGTGTCGAACAAATTAGCGACTATCTAGACAAAGCCTTGGATTCGAAATTATTACGTTATTACGGTGAGATAGCGGAAAACGGGTATGGATATGTTGCAAATTTCATAGAAACCAAAGCACTTCCGGAACTTCACAATCAGAAAGATGGGGCCGAGAGACAGCTAAGGGATTTCGATGAAGAATGGGGGGGCACTTTGAAACAACTCAACGTTGATTTACAGAATGAGTTTAACGACCTTCATGGTAAGCCAAAGAAAGTCGAGAAAATGAATTGGAAGGAAAAGGCTCAGATCGTCAGTATGCACACAGATTATGATTTCATCTATTCATATACGAGCAGACTGCTCCACGCCACACCCTCGAGCTTGCTGACCTTACAGCAAAACCTTCGTCAAGATGAATTCCTAATGTTCTGGCGGTACATTCAAATCCAATTTCGTTGGATTGCTGACGTCACATCTCGGGCATCCTCGGTTTTAGACGAATCCGATTCCGTTAATTAATCACGCTTTAAACTGATAAGTATGATCGAGATGTTTAACACGGGTTGGATCGTTCTTCAACTGTTTGCGATGATTGCCTTCTTTTTCTGGCTAACATGCTCAAATGAGGGATGGGGTCTCTTTTTAGGTCTCCAAGTGTTTGCGGCCGCTCTTCTTCTTGTTACTTGGCTGGGACTGAGAATAATTGGGATCGATATTAACGATTACCAGTGGATAACTTTTGCGCTTGTCACCTGGCCCCTTGTGGCAATGCTCATATTTCAGCTGGTGAACACATATAAGCGAATCGGTTCGCGCGTGAACAAACAGGCAGATGTCACTTCGATCGAAACGCGTGTATTCTCTGGGAATGTTATCGATACGCCCGATGTGCAACCAATGTCTGCATCCGTTCAAATAATTGTTGAACGGGCCGCACTTGTCTGTCGAAAGTATGCTTTTTGGAACACGGAGCGGTTCGCAAAAGAATTTCAAGGAATTGACGACTCAATTATTCGTACGGCATGGTCAATTGCAATCGATTCAGTAAAGGACTATGAGGTCATTGAGGTTTCCCCTCGACGAGAGATCACCCAATTCATAGGTCACGGGATAATTTGTGAAGTCGTTGGTAAACCGGAATACGAGGATGATGAGACGAATTTCACCTATTTGATGAGCAAACTTGATGATTCAAAATTGAGTCTCGTTGAACAGGACCGCGAGCGTGAGATTCGGAGACTTCTCGCTTTGAGATATGTAATTCGATCCAGAGGCTTGGCTTTCGGTGATACTGACAAATTGCTCGGCAGCTTCGTTGTTCCCAAGATACACTGAAAATGAGTAAACTTCGAATCTTAATCTTGAGGTGTCGGCTTTGAAGTCGCCCCGTCGCCATTGACCCGATCATACCTCGGATCCTAGATGTGCTGTTACAAGCGAGTCAGGTCCGGGAGAACTGTGACCGAGTCAGTGTCCCTTGTCCGCTTGAAATACAGAACACGCGGCGGCGTAAAAGTATATACTCCAGAGAACGATCCCATTCGATATTTAACAAGTATCAAATCCAGGCGAAGCAAAATTTATGTCTTATCTAATGA
>JBBSKW010000024.1:0-27818 GCA_038256005.1 Pyrinomonadales bacterium | reverse complement strand
CTGCTGGCCGCGGCCGCCACCGATGTTCAAGGCGATCGTCTTCGGCTTGTGTTCTTCAACGATCTTCTTCAATTCTTCGCCAAATTTATCGCGGGCCGGCATTACGAATTGGTAATGCTTTCTCAACCGTTCCTCGTCGTAGCGCACCATTGCGATTCGTTCAATTCGTTCACCTTTGTCGATAAAGATAAACACATCGCGGCGGCCAACTATCGGGATCGGAGGTGTGATGTGCGGCGTAACAGGATCGCTGTTGAACTCTTCATTCACAACTATCCACATCTCAACTCCATGCCGTTTCATCATCGGCAGCAGCCTAGAACCCAACCGCACCATCAGCCAGCGTTCGCGTACATCCATTTGCTCCCGCTGCGTGAGTAATTTAGGCATTGTCGGAACAGAAGAATTTGAAACTTGGCTTAGAATTGCCGGTGTACCGACGAAAGCAATGATGGCCGCAAATATAAGCAAATGTTTGAACATATGTAAGTTGAAAAGAGTTGAACGTTATCGCGAAAACACAGGCGAAGTGATAATATCTCAATGTTTGAAGCCAAGATTTTACCACATTTCCAGATCGTAAAGAGGATTGATAACCACTGTGATCGATTTTGAATTAACAGAAGAACACATTGCCCTGCGTAAAACCGTCAAGGAATTTTGTGACGGTGAGGTTGCTCCGCACATAAAGGAATGGGATGAGACGTCCCATTTTGAACGAAGCGTTTTTGACAAGATGGCGGAGCTCGGCTTAATGGGCGTTTGCATACCGGAACAATACGGCGGTGCGGGATTTGATTACATATCGCTCGGGCTAGTTTGCGAAGAGCTTGAAGCGTGCGATACGTTCCTGCGGGTTGCGATGTCGGTCCACGTTGGGCTGAACAGCATGAGCCTTCTCACTTGGGGAACCGAAGAGCAAAAGCAAAAGTATCTTGTGCCGCAGGCGAAAGGCGAAAAGCTCGCGACCTTTGGACTGACCGAACCCAACGCCGGATCCGACGTTGTTGGTATGCGTTCTTACGCAAAACGCGAAGGCGACGATTGGATCCTGAACGGCGAAAAGATGTGGATCTCGCTAGGCGATGTCGCCGATAATTTCCTGTTCTTTTGCTGGACCGATCAGGAAAAGCAAAAGGCTCGCGACCACACGGGTATTTCATGCTTCATTATTGAACGCTCAATGCCCGGCTTTTCGAGTGGCACGCTTCACGGAAAGCTTGGCATCAAGGCCGGTAACACCGGTTATTTCTCGCTTCAGGATGTCCGCGTTCCTGCCGCGAATATGCTTGGCAACGAAGGCGAAGGATTTAAGATCGCTATGTTCTCGCTTGAGAACGGCCGATACACCGTTGCAGCCGGTGCGACAGGGGTGATCAAAGCTTCGCGTGATGCGTCGGTCGCGTATGCAAACACTCGCGAGGTTCAGGGGCAGACGATCGCAAACTTCCAACTCGTAAAGCAGAAGATCGCGAACATGGAAGCCGATTATGAAATGTCGCACCTGCTTTGGCTCAAATGCGGTTACCTGAAAAATCAGGGCAAGACATCAGCGAAGGCGGCTTCGATGGCAAAATGGCAGGCGACGACCCGTTCGGAAACTGCAGCTTCAATGGCGATCGAGATCCATGGGGCGAATGGCTACACTAACGATTACCCCGTCGAACGGTACCTTAGAAACTGCAAGGCCGCAGTGATCTACGAAGGTACCCGCGACATTCACACGCTGATGCAGGCCGACTGGGCACTCGGGCTCAAGAAGGAAAAGTCGGCACGCGTAACGCTTCCGGCATATCAACCGGCAGAAGCAAAAGGAACATCTAACTAACTTAAAAAGGGCGGCCCGAAAGCTGCCCTTTTGCTTACTTGCCTTGCGAATCGACCCGCTGGATCTCTTTGCTTTCGTTCGAAAGCTTCCATTTTCCGCCCTCGTTAACGAATCCAAGCGACGACCAATTCACATAGACTCCACCTTTTACTTCGGCGAATCCTTTGTTGCCGTTGATCTCCTCATTTCGAACCTCGATCGTTCCGGTCAGATCTTCGATCTCGGCAAGATAACCGCTCATATCTTTACGATTACCTTCTTTCAAGTCCGCTTCGATCGACTTAATAACGTCGGCCGAAAGAACTGCCTTCAAGGCCGCATCGTCTTTCTTTTTCAATGCGTCGTAGTAAGCGAGCACGACCGGTTTTAGCGTAGGTGCAGCGTTCGTTGTCGCTGCTTCCGGCTTTCGAATGCCGTCCGTGTTTGCGGCCGTGACGTTTGTCGGTGCTGTGTTCGTGCTGTTAGTGATGTTCGCGCTTAAATTAACGTTCGTCGTAGCAACATCGCCGCCACAGGCAGAGATCATCGCGGCCAGAGCCAAAACGGAAACAGTCGTGTAAACTTTCATAAAAAGAACTCCATTAATATATTCGTCAAAAACCGCAATTATAAGCAATCCGTCAACTATGGACAATTCAGCAACGAAAGAATTCAAGCGTTTTTATCTGATAGAAGCACTCCCGGAACCGCTCACAAGAGCGAGCCCACACATTCAACTTTTCGATAATTACGTTCCCGCAACGCGGCTTCGTCTGCGGTTGATACGTATTCCGGAAACAAAAGCTTGGACGTATTTGCTTGAGCAACGGTCGTGGACCGATGATCGCGAATTGCCGGTCTGCGAACGCATCAGTTTTGAACTGAACGAGGCCGAACATGCCGCACTCGAACATCTCGAAGGCACCGAGATCCGTAAGAATCGGTACACGCTTGAGATCGAAGGCAAGACTTTCGAACTCGACGTTTACCTGGGAAAACTCTGGGGCTTAAACCGGGCGTCGGTGTCGTTCGATTCGCTCGAAGAAATGCAGGCATTTGCACATCCGGGTGAAGACTATTTGGAAGTGACTGAAAATTCCTTTTACCGCGACGAGAACATCGTCGAGCGAACTTTCGATGACATCCAAGCGGAGATAGCACGGATGCAGGGATAGAATCCTATTCGTCAAAACCGCGATTTTTGTTCAATTTCGTGTCCGCTCGATGTGAACACGTGTGAACAAAATTCGGCGTTTTTGCCCATTATCGTTCGGATGCGTGACTGTTCGACCCGAACGCACCCGAACAAAAATCGGCGTTTTTGCGGTTTTTTTGCTTTCAGGGTTCGTTTTGGGTCAAATTTCCCCTTTCTTGTACCATTGTTTGAGCGCGTGGGTGGAACACGGTGGAACAAAAATCGACGTTTTTGAGCTTTTGCTGTTTGGATATCAAAGATCAAGAACGAAAGCACTTCTCGCCCGAGCCAATTATCCTACGGATAACGCGCCGCCGAAATGGCACTTGGCGCGATATGCGCGATCTGATAGTCGTGGACTTTAAGTAGGCGGCTTAAGCCGTCTTTCCGCGTTTCGCGGCAAATAGCCACGACCGTTTACGGCGTGGGTAGATTGTCCAAATGACTTAAAGGGCGTTTTAACGTCCTTATGGATTCGGGCTTTAGCCATCTGCCTCGTCGTCCGAATGCTTTTCGAGTCGTTCGTTTGTAGTGCCTCTCTTATGATGTTCTTTTTGATTATTAATGTAATCGATCACCCATTGAAGATCCTTCGTACCAAATGTAACTATGCCGTAACCGCGTTGCCATTCAAGAGACTTGGGCTGAACTTCGTGATTGATGTAATACGAACTCGAACCCTTTAGCTTCCCGATCCATTCCGAAACAAGAAGATTTGGCTGCAAGCTGGTCGCAATATGAATATGTGTTTCGATGCCGCCAACTGCGTGGAGCCGCGCTCCCGGCGTTTCGAGAATCTTATGAGTTAGATAGTGGTAAAGACGGGTTTCGATCCGTTCATTTATCATCGGCAGACTGGTTTTAGTGTGCCAAGTGATGTGAAAGTTTATCTCTGAATAAACGCTGTTCGACATTTTGCTAAAGCGGTGGAAAAGGACGTTTAAAACGCCCTTTTGAATTACTTGTTCAAATTAACCACGTGCTAAAGCAACGTGGCTATTTGCCCTTCGGGTGAGACATCTTTCGTCTCGGCAACCGCCCCCTTTTTCCTTGAGCTTCCGTTCTCCTACCGGGCTCGCGGGGTCATTGGGACGTTGCGTTCGACGGAATCGTAGATCTGAAGATATATTTTGGTTTCGCGCGGTATTAGGTTGGTCCAATTCTCGCCGCCGCGATTGATGTAGCCGGGAAGTCGGGCCGGATTTGAATTGTATCCGGCGGCCATTAGCTGCTTTTGCGTGGCAAAACCGGAAAGCATAGCGTCGGCGACCGCGGGGCTCTTAGCAAGGTCGTTCCATGTTCGCTGCATGTATAAAAGCATGGCTTGCGACGCGTTAGCGTGGTCACGCATTCCATTTACAAAATCTGCGTTTAATCCTACGCCAGGATGCCACGATCGAACCATTCGGTAGGTCGAAGGGATCATCTGAACCAGACCACCGGCTCCCGCTGAACTCACCGCGTAGCGATATGTGTCGCCTTCATTCAGTGCAAAGAGCGTGAAAATATCGTCATATACTTTTGCGTGTTCTTCTGTTCGGAAACGAAGGTGATCGACGTGTTCGACCGTTGCTAATCGTTCGGCGATATCTGCAACCGCCGGATCGATCGTAATCCCTTTAGCCCGCAGCTTTTCGCGAGCAAGTTCGATCGTATTGCGAACATAGAGACGTCCGGCACCGACGACTTCCGGTGTTACCAACCCGGGATGTGTCGAAATATAGTACGCGGTCTCTTCGTAAACCTTGCTTGTAACGCGCGGATATTGGACTAGCAGCGGCAAATGAGCAGTGCCATCAGGTTCGGAGATGGTCACAGGCGTGTTAACACCGTTACCGCGAATCGTTTTGATTATGAGCTGACGGCCGTTCTGCGAGGTCACGAATTTGTCGCCTGTGGTCGAAAGAAACGAAGTTTTTTCGAGAGTGACGAAATCAATATCTCCGCTCTTCTTATCTTTGAATGCTACTCGCACGACCTCGACGCCTTCGTAAATGCTTCCCGACGAAGCAATCGTTATTGGCCTTGTCTGTAATTGTCGTTTCGCGTCGGCGATCATCGCCTTGATCTCGTGGAACGACGCATCCTTTCCGACACTGACCTCTCGCGGCCGCACTACTGTGACTGGCTTTGGCTCGACGATTGGTTGTGCAGGCGTAACGGTGACCGGAGCCTGTCCTACAATGATCGGTGTCGGCTGTGCTTTTGGCGCTGGCAAATTGTCGGTAATCACGACTCTAACCGGCGTCGGGGTGACAACCGGATCGTTCGCGGCGACGGCCGAAACGGATGAAAAGGTCAATGCGATACAGAAAAATACTTTGGTCATAAGGGTAAAAACTTGAGGAGTCGGGTTTTGTGAATCTACGTTTTACGCCAAGGTATGAAGGCCTCAACATTCTAAAGATTCGTCTATTTGCTTAAAGGTTGTCAAATCAATTCGCGAAAGTGATAGCTGCCACAATCAACGCTAATGCTTCCACCGCTTTTGGAAGGCCGTTTTGATGCTGTATAACTAGTGCTTAGTCTTTCGTTTACGTTATATGGGAAAGCTTTTTGGAACGGACGGAATTCGCGGCAAATTTGGCGAATTTCCGCTTGATGTTGATTCACTGTTTAAGATCGGTTTGTCGATCGGGACGTATTATTCGGACTTGCTTGGCCGGCCCGCCCGTTTTGTGACCGGACGGGACACGCGGGAATCCGGACGCGCATTGGAATCGGCACTTTCATCAGGAATTGTTCATGCCGGTGCTGAATCACATTCGGCGGGTGTAATAACAACGCCGGGCGTTGCTTATTTGACAAGTGCCGAAGGCCGCGATGCAGGCATCGTTATCAGCGCGTCGCACAACCCGTTTGAAGACAACGGTATCAAGATCTTTACACCGAGCGGCAAGAAGGCTGGAGTAGAGGTTGAGGCATTTGTAGAACATTCACTCAGTTCAACATCAACGATACATTTGGGCGAAGAGTTTGAACTCGATGAATCAAATTCGGAGAAGTTTCAGACGGATTATCTGGATCACTTGTACGAGCGTTTTTCGCAACTCGATCTAACCGGTAAGTCGCTGATCGTCGATTGTGCAAATGGCGCCGCATCTGCATTGGCACCGGATCTTTTTCGGCGTTTTGGTGCGGATGTGATTGCGATAAACGCTTCGCCCGATGGCCGAAACATAAATCTCGATTGCGGATCGCTTCATTTGGAAGGCCTGCAAGAAGCTGTAATTTCGGGATCAGCAAATCTTGGAATTGCTTTCGACGGCGATGCCGACCGAGCACTTTTCGTTGACGAAAAAGGCGAAATTGTGGACGGCGATGCGACGCTTTGGGTTATTTCCCAGCAGCTACTAAAGCTTGGAGAATTGAAATCGAGGAAAGTCATTGCAACGCAGATGAGCAACATCGGGCTCGAGATCGCATTTCGCGAGCAAGGTATCGAACTCGTTCGAAAAGATGTCGGCGACAAGTATGTTCTCGAGGGATTATTGGAAACCGGGGCAGCGATCGGCGGTGAACAGTCTGGACACATTATCTATCCGGCGATGGGCCTTGTCGGTGATGGAATGCTGACGAGCCTCCTTTTGCTTCAGGCACTTTCGGCCGAAAAGGCAAGACTTTCCGAACTTACGAACGGATTCCAAAAGTATCCCCAGATCTTGGTGAACGTTAAGGTGCAGGAGAAAAAGCCGTTTGATGAAGTTCCCACCATTCGAGCTCACGCCCGACAGACCGAAGCGGCGTTAAATGGCCATGGCCGGCTGCTGCTCCGATATTCAGGAACCGAGAATCTCGCTCGCGTGATGATCGAAGGACGTGATCAACAGGAGATCACGGAGCTCGCACACGCCCTTGCAGATACGATCAAACACGCCCTTGCCGTTTCGAACTAAACAATGGCTCAAACGATAAAGATCAAAACGAAAGGCAACGCGACCAGTTACGAAATATGTCTTCGCGCCGGCCTGTTGGGTGATCTTGCTTTGTCAACCCCTACTCGTTCGCCGAAGAATCCGCGTCAGGCCGTGATCGTCTCAAACAAGAAGGTCTTTGGCCTCTATGGCGAAGTTTTTTCAAAGACGCTGGAGCGATCGGGTTTGAAAACGGCCGTGCATTTGATCGGCGACGGTGAGCGGTTTAAGAACTTGAAGACGCTCGAAAAGTGCCTTTCATTTCTCGGCGAACACCGTATTTCACGATCAGATCATATTTACGCACTTGGCGGGGGAGTAGTGGGTGATGTGGCGGGGTTCGCTGCATCGGTTTACCTCCGCGGTATCGGCTATACGCAAGTTCCGACAACTTTGCTCGCGATGGTCGATTCGTCGGTGGGCGGAAAGACGGGCGTGAATATGCCGTTCGGAAAAAATATGGTCGGGTCGTTCTATCAGCCGAGCCGGGTTTTGATCGATCCGAATGTGCTTCAAACACTCGAGCGGCGCGAGCGAACTGCCGGACTTTGTGAGTGTATAAAACATGCTGCCCTTGCCGGCGGCAAGGTCTTTAAGCTCACTGAAACGATTCTGAAAAAGGTCGAAAACGGATTCAACGGTGAAGTTTCGGAACCGGAATTCGCTCACTTTTTGGCTCAACAGATCAAATTTAAGGCTTCGATCGTCGCCGGCGATGAGCGGGAGTCGATCGGTCGTAATGACGGTAGATCCCGAAAAATACTTAATTTTGGACATACTTTTGCACATGCGCTTGAAAAGGCAACCAATTTCCGATACCTAAAGCATGGCGAAGCGGTCGGGCATGGAATCCTCTTTGCTGCGGAACTTTCAAAAAAGCTTGAATTGTTGGCTCAGGATAGGCTAAACTTGTTGTACGATGTTGTGCATCGGGCCGGCAACCTGCCGCCGATAGGGCACATCGATGCGAACCAGCTAACGGACGCGTTCCTATTTGATAAGAAATCGATCGACGGAGATCTGCAATGGATATTACTTCGCGATCTCGGTGATCCGGTAATTGTCCGCCAAAACGAAATTCCTCGAAAAGCTATCAGCAGCGTCCTTCGCTCGATCCTCGACCGAAACTCCTAAGTCGCCAGTTTTAGGGAGTCAACACTCATGAACAACAAAACCGCCTCGCGGCACTCCGAACGCGGAAATGCAACGGTAAAATTCGCTTTGGTATTATTCGTGATCGTCTTGATCGCTAACGCCGCGTATAACTATATTCCGGTTGCGTATCAAGGCGCGAGCTTCCGCCAGGAAATGGACACTGCGGTCGTAAAAGGACTGGCCGCCTCGGGGCGCATGAAGCCAATGGAAACGGTAGCTGCGACAATAAAAAAAGCCTCATTTGATTATGAGGTGCCGAGCGACGCCTTTGTCGAGATCAAGCCTGCAGGCGGATATATACAAGCACACGTTGCCTATTCAAAAAAGGTGAGCATTCTTCCATTTGGAATCTACGATTATAAATATGATTTCAATTATGTAGCTGTTCCGAGCGGATACTTGCTCAAGCAGTAAAGGATTTACGCGGAGGCCAGCAACGCACGTATCTTCGCCGGCTGGATCTGAACGAGCGGAGCCGGAGCGTCGGCAAGCCAAGTCGTCGGACATACGCCACACGTAGTACATTTTTCAACTGCAGGGCACGGGAGGCTCGAAAGAGCTTCGCGTGCTTTTTCGTGTTCTGTGCGAAGAAATTCGAACGAAAGCCCCGAATCGACGATCGACCAAGGTAGGAACTCATCGTAACTTCGATCGCGAGACGTATGGAAAGCCGGATCAGTTCCAGTCAGTTTTAGGGCTTTATCGAGGTCGCCATTCATTCGCGCGGCCGCATCGATCACTTTAGAAACGGTTCGATCGCCGGATGAAAACAGAGCCTGCTCATGTGCGATGCGGGCAGACATGAAACGGACGTCGACATTCGGAATGCGCGAAAGTCCCTTGCTGACGTACTTGATACGTTTTTTGAGTTCGCGTTCGTCGCAGATCGCATCCCACTGAAGCGGTGTGTTTGGCTTTGGCACAAAGCCATTGAGCGAAGGAATTATCTTCCCGGCGCGTCCGAACCTCTTACCAGCTTCGAGCATCCGATCTTTGATCCGCTCAACAAGCACGAACATTTCGTCGAGGTCTTCCTGCGTTTCCGTCGGTAAGCCAACCATCATGTAAAGCTTGATCGTCAGCATTCCGCGGTCGAATACTGCGCCGCAAATATCGACGATCTCATCATTCGTAAGATTCTTGTTGATGACGCGGCGAAGTCGGTCAGAACCGGTTTCCGGTGCCACAGCGATCTGCTGGTCATTTGACTCAACTAACGCATCCAGCAACTCATCCGAGATCTGATCGAGACGCAACGACGAGACCGAGATGCGGTAATCCATTGCACGAAGCTCACGCAAGATAGTTGAAATCTCCGGATGATCGCACACGGCGGTTGAAACCAAGCCGATCTTGTTTGTTTTGCCCCGCCATTCGGCAGCCTTTGCGAGAATGTCACGAGCCGGAACAACGCGCGGTGGATAGTAATTGTAGCCAGCCCAGCAAAACCTGCAGCCTTGTGAACAGCCGCGGGAAATTTCGACAAGCAGTCGGTCGCCCATTTCGGCACCGGGCGACCAAACGGAAGTTGAAGGGCAAAATGTTTCCTGGCTTAAAAGAAACTCAGCAAGATCCTTTTCGCCCCGTTTTAAAGCACGTCGCAAAGTTCCTTCTTTAGGATTTACGGAAGCGACGGCACGACCGACTCGACGGGGCACACCTTCCTGGTTTGCAACATAATCGAAGACGGTTCCGTCATCGTTGTAGATCACGTCATAAAATGACGGAACATAGAATCCGCGGCCAATGCGAGCAAGTGCGAGAAGAATATCGTCTTTCGTTTCGTTTTCGACGATCGCATCAACAAGTTGGAAAGCCAATATCTCGCCCTCTCCAACTGCGATAAGGTCGGTAAAATCGGCGATCGGTTCTGGATTAAGGAACGAAGCCGCTCCGCCCATGATGACTAGCGGATGGAAATGATTGCGTTCAGTCGACCAAACGGGAATTCCTGAAAGCTGAAGCATCCGCGCCATGTTCAGATAATCAGTTTCGAAGGAAATTGAAAAAGCAACAACATCAAAATCGCGGACGGGTGATTGAGTTTCAAGCGACATCAATGTCGCGCGGGACTTTTCGTATTCCTTTAGCTCGTCCGGATCGGGAAGGAAGACGCGTTCGCACGAAACATCAGGCATTGAATTGAACAATTCATACATCGTATGAAGTCCAAGATTTGCCATCCCGATCGCGTGCGTGTTCGGATAACACAGAGCAATTCGGAGCCCGGCACCGCGCTTAACGGTGTAGCCTTCCTCGGCAGCGAGTTTCTTTTTGTAGCTATCTATGATGCGTCTGCTCATAATAAAACAATCTATTACAATAACATTTTGGCCGCACTAGCAGCAAATAAATTTGCGGTTCGCGCGACGAGCTTGGGTTCTGCAATGCGAGGGAAGACGGCATGGCGATCGAAAAATGTGGCGTTCGCATCTTAAATGGTGAAACTTTCTGTCACAAATCTCTGAATCACGGTGTTTATTGTTCAGAAAGCGGGAAAACCGTTCAATAATACATATTCGGAGCACCTAATTATGACTTGGCTTTATACTATTCTTTTCGCTGGCCTCGCGCTCGTTTCCGAGGGCGGCATCAACGCGATAAACGAAACTTCCGAAACTCGATCCCCTATCGTTGTCGAGACCGTTTCGGACGACATTACCGAGAAACTCGACCAGACCTATCCATTAAATCCAAACGGCCGTGTGAGCCTTTCGAATATCAACGGATCGATCGTTGTCGAAGCTTGGGATCGCAACGAAGTGCGTTTGGAGGCGACCAAGATCGCTGACAGCGCCGAAACGATGGCGATGTTCGATATCAAGATAGACGCGACACCCGAACGGCTATCAGTCGAGACGGAATACAAACGAACCAATTATAACGATAAAAAGACGTGGACGCGTTCGCGTTCTGAAGTGCACTACAAACTATCGATCCCGCGGACCGCGGTGCTTAATGAGATCGAAACCGTCAATGGTTCAGTAACGATCTCCAATTTTGTAAACCTAACAAAAGTTTCAGCAGTCAATGGAACCGTAACCGCCAAGAATCTTCGCGGCACGACAGATCTCTCGACGGTGAACGGCGAAGTAGCGTGTGATTTCGAACGGGTCGAGCCGGGCAGCAAGATCTCGCTCAGCACGGTGAATGGAAGGGTAAATCTGACTCTGCCTTCGGACGTAAGTGCAACGGTGAAGGCAGACACGCTGAACGGAAATATTACGAACGATTTTGGGCTACCGGTAAGAAAAGGCGAGTATGTCGGGCGCGATCTCTATGGTCGGCTAGGAAGCGGCGACGTTCAGATTAAATTGGATAGCGTTAACGGCCAGCTTTCGATCGCGAAGAAAAACGACGGTCGAACTACGAGCCCGGCAACCAATCTTCTGCCGCCGAAAGCTGAAGATGAAACGGACGAGGATCGCACCCGAACGGCTCGGATCAACAGGTCGATCGATAGATCGGTTCGGATTTCGCAAAAAGAAGCGGCCGAGGCGATGAAGCAGGCACAGAAAGAAATGGAAAAGATCGGACCCGAGCTTGAAAAATTGCGAGTCGAAGGTCTTGAGAATCTGAAGATAGATATTCCGAACGGAGCGATCGCGGCCGGCGTTGAAGCCGGGCTTCGAGCCGCCAGCGAATCTCTCGCGGCCATGCGAGACGCTAACTGGATCTCGGGCACGCCGCGCATTGTAAAACAATCAAACACGATCGCCGTTGACGGTGCTTCTAACGTACGCGTCGATGCGAACGGCTGTGATGTAATTGTTCGCGGATGGGACAAGCCTGAAGTGAAGTACGCCTTCACCGAGATCACGCGAAGCCGTGGTGATTCAGACGCGAAGGTTGAGGAGACAGCATCGCGGGCGGAGATCAAACTTAATGTCGTTGGTGCCGACGATAATAACTCGAGATCTTTTGGAAATTCCCCGAAGAGCTATCGCCTTGAGATATTTGTTCCGCGAAAGACAACTTTGACGGTGGTCACCGATGGCGAGGTCCGGGTCGGTGGGATCTCGGGGTCGGTCGATGTGAAGGGCGAAGATAATTCAATAAATATTCTTGATACGGAAGGGAAGCTATCGATCGCTGCGGCGGGAGCTCAAGTTCGTGTTATCGGTTTTTCAGGCGACCTAGCGACAACCACGGAATGCGGAGCCGTTTTTCTTGACGGCAATTTCAATTCAATTCGCTCCAATACTAGTAAGAGTGCAATAACTCTCACGCTCTCCGATTCAGCTAACGCCACCATTGCGAGCAACAAAGCGATTAAGCAGGAAAATATCGCTTTAGTTCCTGCAACTGACGGAAAATGGCGGCTCGGTCGCGGTGACAATTCATACCTATTTGATCTTTCGGACGGCAGTCTGACCGTTCGCAATTCATCGACTATTGAAGTGCGATAAAAATACCACGGCATAGTCTAATGCTCCGCGGTGTTTTTGAAACCTATTGACTAGAATTACATTTTAGTCAGCGGAGGCATTTTATTTTCTCTTTTTCCGGCCTCCGATCTTAATCATAAATAAGGTGCAATAATGAAAAATATAATTGGTTTGCTCGCGATATTTCTGTGCGCAACGATGGGTTCGGCCCAGACTAAAAACACCGACATCGACCCACCTATTGAAGTGGTTACTTCGTCGAAATCGGCAACAAGCGTGGACGACCCGCCGGCTCGCCGAGGGAAATTCAATCTACCGCCGGAAAAGACCAGACCGAACTCAATTCCAAAGATAGTTGCCGGAATTATCATCGACGGGCGTCCGGATGAAGAAAGCTGGAAAACGGCGACAGTTTTTAAGGACTTCTATCAAACCTCGCCCGGCGACAATATTGCTCCCTCAAAACCGACAGAAATGTACATGATGTATGACGAAAAGCATCTGTATATAGCATTCAAATGTTGGGACGAAAAGGACAAGATCCGAGCGTCGATTGCAAAGCGAGACAATGTATTCGGCGAAGACAATGTTCGGCTTTGGCTGGATACATTCGACGATCAGAGGAGAGCTTACGTATTTGGTTTCAACCCGCTCGGTATTCAACAAGACGGGATACATACGGAAGGCCGCGGTGCCGATTTCTCGGTCGATATCTTAATGGAATCCCAGGGCGTGATCGAAGATTGGGGCTGGTCGGTCGAGGTCAAGATCCCTTTTAAGTCTCTGAGATATGCCGCGGGAAAAGGCAAGAACTGGGGCATGAATGCGGCCCGAAATATTGACCGTTTCAATGATGAGTTCAATCAATGGATGCCCGATGACAGAAGCATTAACGGATTTCTTATCAAGTTCGGCAAGATCACTGGCCTAGATGAGATCAAGTACGAACGCACGCTGGAAATTGCGCCAAGCGTTACGTTTTCGCAAACTAGCCGCCGCGTTCCTGCGATCGAATTTACAGGCGGCCGATGGGTCAATCAACCGATTAAACCGGATATTGGACTAACGTTAAAATACACGATATCGCCAAACGTCACCCTCGATGCAGCCATCAACCCCGACTTTGCAGAGATCGAGGCTGACGCTCCGGTGATCACAGCAAATCAGCGGTTCCCAATATTTTTCCAGGAGAAACGGCCGTTTTTCCTTGAAGGCGCAGACATCTTTCAGACTCCACTTGCAATATTCGATTCGCGGTCGATCGTCGATCCGGATCTTGCGACGAAATTAACCGGTAAGATCGGAAAGAATTCGTTCGGGTTTATGATCGCTTCGGATAAGGCGCCTGGCAACTTTGATGAGAACGATCGAAACGACGCAAGCGTAAGGCCACGCATTGACGAGTTTTTAGATAAGAATGCTCTATTTGGCGTTTTTCGTCTCAAGCGCGATTTCGGGAAAGAAAATCACATCGGATTTTTCACAACCTATCGAAGCTTTCCGGAACAGAAGAATGCTTTGTTCAGCGTTGATTCCCGAATCAAAGTGAATTCTCAAACGACCGCCCAATTTCAAGTAGTTGCAACGACGTCTCGGCGATGTTTCTTTGAGGCCGCGTTCGAGCCATTAGTCGATACGGTCCAGGCACAGCGAAATCGCAGTTTATGTGGAACGGGAATTACGTCTTCAAACGCGCTCAACAACGGCTCATTCAACGAATATCGAACTGGTAACGCACTTGGTTACTATGCAAATGTCGATCATTTTGAGGACCAAAAAGGTTGGTCTTTAGAAGTTGGCGGGAGAACAAAAGATTTTCGGGCCGATGCCGGTTTTACCCGTCGCACGGATACGAATTTTGCATATGCCTCCCATCGATATAGTACGAAATCAAACCCAAAGGCCGCGATAATTCGCGCTAATTTCCGTAATTCTGCCGGAGTTGACTACGACTGGTCGGGCCGCCTTCAGCGATTGAGGGTCGGCGGCAGCGTTGGTCTCTCGCTTCAACGATCGCTTTTCGTCTTTTTCGACGGAGGGGTTTCCAAAGAAAGGATCTATGAAGAAGAATTTGGCCTCAAACGAATGCCGACGCGAGCCGGGCGTTTCGTCGGCGATCCTACGCGGTCTGCTTGGCAACAGTTCTTTTACACGGAAGCCAATCAAAAACTACACAAGCGGGTGTCTTATTTCGTTTCGGCAAACTATACGAATAATGCTTTCGACTATTTCTTTTCTGCCGGTAATGGGCAGGTGAACCCGGGTCCGGGAAAACAATTTGGAGCTCAGGCTCAGATTCAATGGACGCCGATTGATCCGCTTTCAACATCGATTTCGTACCAGAAAAGCCGCCTTGTTCGAAACGACAATAGGATCAGGTCTTTTGATTCTGACGTGGTGAGTCTTCGTTCAACGTATTCGTTCACGCGTTTCATATTCACGCGGTTGCGGGTCGACTATGATTCGACTCGTCGAAATTATGCAGGTCAGTTGCTAATGGCATGGACACCAAGTCCGGGAACTGCGTTTTACGCGGGTTACAACGACAATTTCAATTACAACGGAAACAACCCGTTCACCGGCCAGAACGAACCAGGGTTCGCCCGGAACAGTAGAACCTTTTTCATCCGTGCCTCGTATCTATTCAAGAAGAGTTTTTAGGCAGATGGTTATCCTCCATAAAGTGCCATTTGGGCGGTGAGCGTATTTGTTCATCGCCCCTTTTTGTATCTACATCGAAATTTCGCGTCGGCATTTTCCTGTTCGTGAGACACGACGCGAAAAAACTTCTTGTATTAACTTAACTATTGGTGTATAAACCTAAGCAGACATTACGTTTCGATCCATTCTGCGCATTTTCAAAGGAGACATCATGAAGCTAACACGAAGTTTTGTAGCTGCCGCACTTACAATTTTTCTCAGTATTTTTTCATTTTTATCGCTTGCCGCGACGCCTGTCGCCGGCCAGGATACGCGTGTCGCTCTTCAACGAGGGTATCGTACGGGGTATTCGGACGGCTATATGGCTGGCTACCGCGATTCTATAGATAACTTGATCCGCGAAATGTCGCGACACAAAGAGTTTTCGGATGCGAACCGAGCTTTTAGCAAAGACTACGGATCGATAGAAGACTATAGCGACGGATATCGACAAGGGTTTTCCTCGGGTTATTCGACCGGTTTCGAGAAACGTTCATTCGATTCTGCGGTTCCGTCGAGTTTGGATCGAAAAGGATTGGCCGAAGTCAGCCAACCGCCAGCTCCGGAAATGAACTCTGTAGCGGCTATCGTAGAAGTTCCGAAACTGCCTGAAACCCAGGTTGAAATTGAAGCACCAAAGGATGCAATTTTTGCACCGACGGAATCATTGCCGATTCCGGCGAATATTGGTATGCCTGCCGTGGAACCAATCGCGGTGATCAAAAAGGCCAGCTACATCGTAACGGATGATCCGATCATCATCATTCCTCGCGATACTGAGCTGATAATCGAACTGCAGGAAGAACTGGGTACAGATAGTAATCGGGACGGAGACCGTTTTACTGCGAAGATCGTTTCACCAAGTGAAATTGCCGGTGCGACGATCGAAGGCCGAATCGATCGAATCCAAAAGCCGGGCCGTATCAAACGGCGTTCGCAGCTTGAACTTTCGTTCGACCGCATAATTCTGACGGAAGATCGGTGGAGTAACTTCGGAGCCATCTTAACGGAAGTTGTTGCAGTTAAGGGTGATAACGTACGAAACGTTGACAATGAAGGTACTGCGATCGGGCAGAGTACTCTGAAAGGCGACTCGGTCAAGATCGGGGCGTCAACCGGAGCCGGATTGGGAATTGGTGCATTAGCAGGAGGACCTGTTGGAGCCGCGGTAGGTGCAGGTGTTGGCGCGGCGTTTGGCGTTGGGGCCGTTTTCGTGGAACGTGGGAAGCATATTCAGCTAAATCGCAACCAGCAACTTAAGATCAAGGCTGCGTACGAAACTAAGATCAGATAGTTTACGAAAGTAAGAATGTGGACGCCGGACATATAGGCGTTCGCAACGATCGATCAGATCCACGGTACTTTTGATTGTCATTCGTCTCCTTTGACAGTCCGAAGGCTACCGTGGATCTTTTCTCTTCGTTGTCTGAAATTGCTCAGTGATTTCGAAACCGCTACAATTGAACTAAGGTTCAGCATCTCCTTCATCGCATGTACGATCGCTTTTTAAAACGGATATTTGATATCTGCGTGGCAAGTTTCGCGTTAGTCGTGCTTTCGCCGCTGATGATATTGGTAGCGATCCTGATAAAGCTTGAAGATGGCGGCGATATACTGTTTAGGCAGTTGCGGATCGGGAAGGACAGCGGGAATTTCACCGTGTTCAAGTTCCGGAGCATGCCGATGGGCACGGCGAACCTGCCTTCAGCCCTTGCCGCGGACGTAAAGATAACACGGATCGGGAAGTTCATTCGACGCACCAATATTGACGAACTGCCACAGCTTTTTAACGTAATTCTCGGCGATATGAGCATCGTCGGGCCGCGTCCGCCGATCCCTTCACAGGTCGAACTTTGTGCAATGCGTAAGCAAAACGGAGCCGATCGCTGTTTGCCGGGCATCACCGGTTTGGCACAGATCCGCGGGTACGACTACATGCCCGAAACCGAAAAGGCCAGCTACGACACCGAGTACGCGGAAAAGCTCTCGTTTTGGCTCGATCTGAAGATAATCTTCGGCACGTTGCCGGTTCTGACGCGAAAACCGCCGGTCTATTGAACCCGTCTTACGCGATTTCGCGAATAAATTTGTATGTTTTAGAACCGTTTGTTATTCTAAATGGTTAAAAACAGACCACTTTAGAGGAACTTAAATATTTATGAGTACAGGAACAGAAACTACCGCTGCTACCGCTGGTTTGCGAGGCGTAGTTGCGGCCCAAAGTGCGATCGGTGATGTAAATGGCGACGAAGGAAAGCTGATTTATCAGGGTTACGACATCCATGATCTGGCCGAAAATTCGACGTTTGAAGAGGTCATCTTCTTGCTCTGGAACGGCCGTTTACCGAAGCAGGATGAGCTTGATGGATTGACCGAACAGCTTCGAGCGAACTACGAAGTTCCGTCAGCGGTGATCGATCTGATGAAGCAATTTCCGAAGGATTCTGATCCGATGGACGTGCTTCGAACTGCGGTTTCATCGCTCGATTTCTTCGATAAAGACGGCCACGGTACGGATCGCGAGAACGCGACGAAAGCTGCTATCAAGATAACTGGCCAGATCGGGACGATCGCGGCTGCTTGGGACCGAATTCGAAATGACAAAGAAGTTGTCGCACCGGACGCGAGCCTGTCGATAGCTGAGAATTTTCTATATATGCTTCGCGGCGAGAAGCCGGATGCCGACGAGAAGCGGATGTTTGATATCGCTCTGATCCTGCACGCAGACCATGAATTGAACGCCTCGACATTCACGACCCGCGTCGTTGCCGGCACGCTCGCCGATATGTACGGTGCCGTAACTGCTGGCATCGCAGCACTTGCCGGCCCGCTGCACGGCGGAGCGAACACGAATGTAATGAAGATGTTGATCGAGATCGGCGACGTTGACAAGATCGATGCGTTTGTCGAAGACGCTCTTGAAAGCAAGAAAAAGATCATGGGAATCGGCCACGCGGTTTACAAAACGGAAGACCCGCGTGCGACCTGGCTCAGAAAATTCTCGAAAACGATGGCCGATAAGAAAGGCGAACAGAAGTGGTTCGATATGTCGCAACGGATCGAAAAATTGATGCTTGAGAAAAAAGGAATGTACCCGAACGTCGATTTTTACTCGGCTTCGACGTATTACCTGATGGGCATCGCTCTCGACATGTACACGCCGATCTTCGCCGTCAGCCGTATTTCGGGCTGGACTGGCCACATTCTCGAGCAATACCACAACAACAAACTGATCCGCCCGCGTGCCGAATACATCGGTGCCAGAGATCAGAAGTACGTTGCTATCGGTGAGCGGTAAACCGTCAGCAGTGAGCAGTAAATCGAAAAGGCCTCGGAGAGATATCCGGGGCTTTTTGCGTGTCATCAGAAATATTGAGTTTCGGATTGAGCACAATGTTCGACGCATAGGCTCGCAGGGTTTGTGGTTGAATGTGCGGAGAGGCAAGTCTCTCCGCACTGGTTTTCAGCAAGCTGAAGAATTCGTGAGTTCTTCGGAAACTCATTCAATCATCTGACGAACGAATTCGGTATCGGGCGGTCGCCGGCGATGCCGAAGTTTTGTATTTGGGTTCCCGAGGTTGAGCCTGCGATGAACCAGGTGTTGGTTGATGGCCGGAAGACCGCTGGGTCGATGCGCCCATCTCCGTCGTAATCGCCTGAGACCGGCATATCGCCATTCGAGCCGAACGGGAAGCCGAAGAAGCTGAAGTCTTCGCTTCGCAGGACGAACCAGAAACCTGTCGATGGCCGGAATATCGCGACATCTGCTTTGCCGTCGCCGGTGTAATCGCCGGGAACTGCAAGGTCGGTCGACGCTCCGAAGATCAGAGCGATGACGCCTTGTGTCGAACGATTGATCCACCACTCGGCACCGTTTGGCCCATTGCGTCGGACCGCGACATCTGCCTTGCCATCGCCATCGAAGTCGGCCGCGATAGAAACGTCGCCCGGCAGTCCGAACTGGACAGCCTGTACCTGGTTATCCGATGAACGCGTGATGTACCACTGGCCGACCGAGGCGCGAAATACCGTCGGGTCAGCTCTTCCGTCACCATCGTAATCAGCGGTCGCGGGCACGTCGCCGTTCTGGCCGAATGGGAATCCATAGAACGAATTATCTTCCGATCGCAAGATGTACCAGAAGCCCGTCGAAGGCCGCCAGACGGTGATGTCCAGCTTTCCGTCGCCGGTGAAATCTCCCGGTGCGATCACGTCCGTCGCCAAACCGAAAGGTGTCGCCGGAACCTGATTATCGCTAGACCTCTGCCACCACCACTCTCCACCCGTCGGAGCCGGCCGAAAAATCGCTATATCCGTCTTTCCATCTCCATCAAAATCAAACGGCGACCTTCGGTTAGTTGGGTTCGCGGTGATTGTGAAGTTGGCATTATTGATATCGAAGAATATGTTCCCGACAGCTTCTACCTTGATCCGCGCTTGAGTGGTTCCGATGTTTGGAAGTGTTACCCCTTCAGCACCGTCATTTGGGGTCGAGGCAGATAGGGCGGTCGGAAATGATTGTCCGCCGTCCGTCGAGAGAGAGATCTTGACGTTTGCAGCGTTGATGCCGTTTGCGGTTGTTCCCGCAACGTCCCATGTTACATTTAGCGACAAGCCCCCCTGGACGACTGTCGGAGTGCCGGATTCCGCCGCCGAGTTCTGCGACGTTACGACGAAAGGCCCGGCCGCTCCGGCGACTGCAACTGTGGTTGCTGCGTCGGAGACACCACCGCGTTGGTCACGAACTGCGACCCGAAAATTCATCGTTCGCGAAACCGATGGCAGGTTTTCACCTGTCACGCAGGTCACGTTCGGCTCACAAACAGCCCCGCTCGCTCCGGTCGGGTGCGTGCCGGTGTAGTCGAGCGGCGGATTGTTGCTCCCGGCTGGATTGTTTCCGCCCGGGTTCAAGATGTAATACAAGCTCGGAAATGTTCGCGTGTTGCTGGCGACCGGCGAATACGTTCGGAACAACGGACGAAGCACACCGTCCGTATCGACGTCGTAAGTGTTGGCCGGTGTTCCCTGCGAGCCGCTAGCCGAAGGGGCGAGGTCGTACTGTTCCCACGAGTAAAGCAGATTCGCTATGTCGCCTGCATCATTATCATTGCCGGAAGCGGTCAATTTGAAGGGCGTCAACTTCGGAATTGTGAAACTCGGGCCGGCATTAACGGTAGGAATCGCATTTGGATTCGGTCCGGCAATTCCGCATGTGTTGCCTTCTTCATTTTGAATATATGCGAATATCGTCGTAAGGCTGCGGATGTGAAACATTGGTACAAGAGTGTCCACGTATTGCTGCAAATTGCGTTGGTTACAGATGCCGACATACGACATTATTGTCGAGCCACTTGCCACCTCGAATGCATCAGTTGCCGATCGCGTTGTACACGCACCGTTTGGATCGGAATTGTTATATGTATGATCGGCGCCGAACTGATGCCCCAGTTCGTGAGCGGCGTAGTCAACCGTAAAGGGGTCGCCGTAAAATCCTTCCCGTGCCGAATAACCTTGTGCCTTCGAGGTTCCACAAACGGCCGGAGAGGTTGCAACGCCGCCGCCGCCCGTTCCATAGAGGTGGCCGACGTCGTAGTTTGGAATGCCGACACGAGCATTTAGCGTCGTCTGATTGAGCGTAAGCTGCGCTCCAGAGTCGGTATTATCGTATGGGTCGGTTGCCGGATCATCGTAGATGATATTTGTCGCAGCATTATCTATAGGCGGATTTACCAGTTGCAGCGTGACGGCGAGTTCACGACGAAAGATACCGTCGAGCCGGTTTGCGCTGGTCGTCAATGCCGCAAGTGCAGAGGTTCTGACCGTCTGCGGATCGGTTGACTGTGTCGTGCCGCGCGACCATTCGCCGGTGGTGGCGATCGCGAGACGAAAAGTCCGTATGTTTGTGCCGTTTGTAAACCAAGGCGGCAATACCGGCAAATCAAATTTCAGATCCGCGAGGCCGACTTCTTTTCTAAGTCTGCCATCGACACTGCAAGAAAAATCACCTATCGCCGGACGCGGGTAATCGCTCTTGAAATAGACGATATAGTTTTGCGTGTCGTTTTCTTGGAGGGGATCGATGTAAATCGTGCCTTTCGAGGTGAAAATATAGCCGTGAAATCCTTTGCTCGTCCAATCGAAACGTCCGGTCGCAGAAGTGTCGTCGAGTCCGTAACCCTGAAATGTTTTCCATTCGGGAAATGCTGATGCCAGATGTTCGGCAAGCAAATTCGATCTTTCGATACGAAACCGTGAGATCGAACCGTCAGGCATCGGAATTCCGAGGATCACAGAACGGTCAATGGCGTCCTGTGTGAATTCGAGAGGCATTTCGGCCATGGTCACCTTCAACTGCCGCTGGTCCAGCCTATAAGTTTGGTACTTATCGGGATTCAAATTTCGCTGCCCCCTAGCCCGGACCTCAGAACTTTCAATGCGTTGCCAGACACTGTCCCTGTTTTTATTTACTGCAAGAGTGTACTGCGCTCCAATAGCCAAGACGGCCAAAACTAGAGCCATTGACAGACCCCGCCCCGTAGAATATTTGTTCATTTTTCTCCTGTATCGTTGATCGTGCTGAAATCGTCTCCGATCGCCGGACTATGCAATGTCCTTTTTATGGTCATCTCGTAGATGTTCCGATCTGATCCTAGAAAATATTTGCGTCTATTTGTTAAAACGAGAACTGGAGAAAAATAGGGGCACGTCGTCAAAAAAAACGCGAGGGCCGAATGCCACCCCCGTGTATAAAGTGTAAAGCAAGGCGTCTTATGCCGAGGATGCTTTTGAGTTCGGCCGCTGGTTGGGCGATGTAATGCCATTCTGGTACCCCACGGAAATTATCGCGTCGAGATTGTAGAATTTTCTCGGACGTGTCACTTCGCGTTTGCCTTCAAGCTGAACTTGTAAGAAATTCTTACAAGTTGCTTCTTCGTTCAATTCTCCTTCTGCGTAAATATTTCGCAGATGCATCGTGATGTTTTGCGGGGTCACTTGAAAAAGCTCAGCCAGGGGACTGCGTTAGCCAGACGGTCTCGTCTTCGAGGCGCGTTTCGATTCGGGTTGTGCCGTCTTCGGTTTGATAAAAGATCAGCTCGCTATTGCTCATTATTCATCGCAAAGCTTATTCGAGTTCGAGGAAGGTTGTTACGATGAGCGGGTCGAATTCCAGGCCGGCGAATTCGCGGAGGTATTGTTTTGCTGTGTCGATTGAGGCGGCGCGGCGATTTGGGCGGTCGCTGGTTAGCGCGCTGTAGGTGTCTGCGACGCGAATAATGCGTGCCGCGAGCGGGATCTGTTCGCCGATGAGGCGGTCCGGATAACCGAGCCCGTTCCACCATTCATGGTGCCAGCGAACGAGCAGTTGAACGCTTCTCGGTAGCCCGCGTTTTGAAACATCTTGTTCGCCGATGACCGAATGCCGCTGCATATCCAACCGCTCGACTTCGCTCAGGACACGCGATTCGCTCAAGTAAGGCCGCTTCATAACGAACTCACCGACGTCGTGAAGTAACGCCGCGTGGTGCATGAAATAGCGGTCGTGCGGCGACATTCCCAAACGCTGTCCGATGGATTCGGCGATCTCGGCGATCTGCAGGCCGTGGGCGTGGGAATAGCCTTCGAGCTCGTCGATGCGCGACGAAAGATCGAGTAACTGCTCATCAAATTTGGTTTCGGTTGCGGCCGAGGTCTGCATAAATTTGGATCGAAATGGAACGTGAAGATTCTACCACACGCTGCGATTTTCAGATCATTCCGATCGAAGCTTGTTTAGTGCGGCCATGGCTTCACGGTTACCCGGCGAAACTTCGAGAAAACGCTTCAGTTCGCCTTCGGCTCGACGCTGCATATTCATTTCTTCGAAGAACTCGACAAGCATCTGCCGTACCTTCCAATTCTTAAGGTCGAGCTTAACGGCGGCCTGCAGTTCGGCCTCTGCCTTGTGCCGGTAGCTGTCGCCCAAATAGGAAAGTGCCTTGCCGAAATAGGCGTGATATAGCGAATTATTACCGCTGTAATGCACGGCCCGGGCGAGGTGTGTTGCCGCACCTTCGTAGTCTTCGTCCTGATACAATGCAAGCCCCTCTTCGAAACTGCGTAGTCCGAGTTCAGCTTGTGAATCGCCGGCATTCGGTGATTCGTCTTGGCCCGCCTTCCGCCGCTTTTCGCGAAATTCAAGTTCCTTCTTAACCTTGTAGTTATAGGTTTCTCGGGATTCGTCGGACTTGAGAATGTCGTATGCGTGAGCCAATTTCGTAAACGCGTCCTGGATCCGGGCGTGCTTTTCACGGCCTTCGCGATGGTAACGGTCGGGATGAAAGCTTTTGGCGAGGGACAAATAACTCGCCTTGATCTCAGGCGCAGACGCCGAATGTTCTATACCTAACAGATCGTACAACGTTTGGGAGCTCTCGACGCGAACTAAATAGTCATCAAGAGAGATGGTGGGATCGGCGATCCGTTCTATCGCCGGTGCTGACTGGTCCGGTTGTAAATTTGTATTCGATTCGGCCGAGTCAGTCGGGACTTCGGATGTTGGAATCTTGGCCGCGTCGTTTACCCTATAGAGCTTCGCGGACCGAATCGCTTCGACGCTTGCATTCATGAAGGCGCTCATCCAGCTGCGTCTCGTGATCAATCCGCCCAGCCAAAGCACGTAGATCGCCTGGAACAGTCCGGCTTCGGGAAGCGTGCACATGGCCTGTAGCTGTGTGACCGTTAATTGGCCTTGCTCAAACCGACTAAGGACGTATTTTTCATGCGGCTGCAAGATCGCCTTCGAACCCTGATGGCCGTTCAAGCCGAATACTTCTTCAACGCTACGAAAGCGTTCGAAAACTTCTTTTCCGGGGAGGCAGCGTGCGAAATCTATCAACAAGCTATGGAAATCAACTTGGTAAAGCATGTCCTCACGCAGGCGTGCGTGCGGGCTGTAGATCCATTCGCCGGTAGATGTAGAAAGGAGGCTGACTAATATAGATTCGATCTGAGCGACGGTGAGTGCGCGTAGTTCCGTTTCGCTGAGCGTACCCGAAGAACGAAGCGCCGCGGCAAACTCAAGGTCGTTCGCAAAGTTAGGATGCTTTGCAAGTGCATCTTGTGTTATCGCCTTGCGTTGCAGGCCGACGGTGAAAAGTCGATGTTCGCGTGCATTCGAAACAGCATGTACGATCCGACCGTCCTTGATATAAACTACGCCTTTTTGTACACCGCTCGAAATACGCAGCGAACCTGACAGTCGATTTTGATAAAGTTCGACGAACAGTTCGGATATCGGGTGCTGAGTTATTAGACCTTTTATATCAAGGTTTGAAGTTGAAGACATTTCGTGAAAACCTAGAAGGGTGGCCGAAGGGAAGTGACCATTTCAAGAATAACAAATTCATTAAGGAACGGGAAAGAAAAATAATGATTTAAACGCTTGAAGACGATGAGACGGCAGGCGAGTGACCTCTAGTTTGACAGCGCAGGATCAAATTGCGAAAGTTTCAGCAGAACGGTGCTCGGGGCCAATCTAATAGTGTGGAAAAAGTCATAGATATCAAAGAGTGCACGACACTTGAGCAGCTATCGGCGTGCGTCGATCTGCAAAGGGAAGTCTTCAAATTGCCCGAGATAGAGATCTCTCCGGTGCGGCATTTTATAGTCACGAAGAACGCCGGTGGGTTTATTCTCGGGGCTTATGACGGCGATGAGCTTGTGGGATTTGTGCTCAGCGTTCCGGCGTTTCTCCGTGGGGAAAAGGCATTTTACTCGCACATGACTGCGGTGCGCGACTCGCATCAAAGCTTCGGCATCGGCCGCAAATTGAAGTGGGCACAGCGGGAACGAGCGTTAGAACTCGGAGTGATGTTCGTGAAATGGACCTTTGAGCCGTGGAAGGCGCGGAACGCATATTTTAATCTGGAAAAGCTTGGGGCGATCATCACCGAGTATCAGCCGAATTTTTACGGGATCGATTACGCGACCGCGGCTTCAGGCGGTGTTCCGATCGGACTTGCGAGCGACCGTTTGTTTGCGGAGTGGGATCTCGAGAGCGAAAAAGTCGTGGCGCTTGCCGAAGGCCGTACTTTTCATGAAACGCGGACACATGAACGAGTGATCACGGTCACGGCCGACTGGGCGAGGTTGGTCGCAAGCGACCCGAAAGCGGCGATCGCGGAACAAGCTCGTTTGAAAGAAGAATTTGAAGCGGCACTCGCGGCGGGACTTGTTGCAACCAGGTTCTCACGGGGTGATGCACCTAAGTATCTCCTTTACAAAGCTTAAGAATGAAGATGTTCGACATCGATCCTGACATTCGCAAGGCTCGGACAATTTCGTCGGAATTTTATTCGAGCGAGGAAATGTTCGAGCTTTCGAAGGAACGAATCTTTGCGCGAACATGGCAATTCGCAGGACGTGCAGAAGAGATCGCGACGATCGAGCCGCTCGATCTTTTGCCGGGAGTTTTGAATGCACCGTTGCTTCGGGTCAAGGATGAAAATGCTGTGCGATGTTTGTCAAACGTTTGCACGCACCGTGGAATGATCTTGGCGGAATCTGCGAAAGAAGATGTCGCTCTTATTCGTTGTCCTTACCACGGACGTCGATTTGATCTGAACGGCAAGTTTCTTTCGATGCCGGAGTTCGAGACGGTCGAAGACTTTCCAACGGCAGACGATGACCTGCGGCAGATTCCGCTCGAATCGTGGCTCGGTTTTCTATTTGCGTCGATGGATCCGGCTGCACCGTTGCTCGAGTTTGTGGGAAATGCATTCGATCAGATCGCGCTCAAAGACGTTTCAGGCGTTCAGTTGTTTGACGCAAAAGAATACAGGTTCGCCGCCAATTGGGTGTTATATTGTGAGAATTTCTTAGAAGGTTTTCATATTCCTTTTGTCCATCCGACCCTAAACCAGGAAGTAGATTTCGGTACGTACACGACCGAGCTTTTCCGGTATTCATCGCTTCAAACAGGGTTTGATTCTAACGGAAATATCGCCGGCCAGTACATGTTCATCTTTCCGAACATAATGTTCAATTTTTATCCGTGGGGCCTTTCGATAAACATCGTAAGGCCGCGTTCCGCGACGAGCACTTCGGTCAACTTTCTTACATATGTAACCGATCATTCGCTACGTGCACAGGGTGCCGGTGCAGATCTTCATCAGGTAGAAATGGAGGACGAAGCTGTTGTCTGCGCGGTCCAAAGCGGCGTGTCATCTCGCTTTTACGATCGCGGCCGTTATTCGCCGACGCGTGAGCAGGGCACGCATCATTTCCATCGGCTGATCGCGGAATTTATGGGACAATCAGATACAAATGTCTAAGGTTGAAACGGAAATAGTGAAGCTTCGGGCGGAAATAGTGCGGCATAATGACCTTTATTATCAAAAGGCTGAGCCGGAGATATCGGACTTCGAATTCGACGCGTTGCTTGAGCGACTAAAGATGCTCGAGACGCAGCATCCCGAACTTGTCACGCCCGATAGCCCGACGCAGCGTGTCGGCGGAAAGGCTGTTTCGTTGCGGCCGTTCACGCATACCGTTCCGCTAATGTCGCTTGATAATTCTTATGATCTTGTCGAATTGAAAGCGTTTACAGAACGGTGCGAACGGCTTGCGGAAGGCCGAAAGCTTGAGTATGTCGCGGAACTGAAGATCGATGGCTTAAGCGTTTCGCTGCACTACGATAACGGAATTCTATCGACAGGAGCGACACGCGGCGACGGCCAAGCCGGCGATGAAGTAACGCAGAATGTTCGAACCATTCGGACGATCCCGCTTCGTCTAAAAACTGACGCTCCCGAACATGCGGAAGTTCGGGGTGAGGTCTTTCTTTCGCGTTCACAATTTGCAAAGAACAACGCCGAGCTTGAGATGCAAGGCGAGAAGACTTTCGCGAATCCGCGAAATTCTGCTTCGGGTACGCTGCGAATGTTGGATTCGGCGGTGGTCGCGGCACGGAAGCTCGATATGTTCCCTTACGATGTTTTGAAAGGGAACCAGAAGATGTTCGCCACTCACTGGGAAAATTTCGAATGGCTCGAACGGAACGGTTTTAACGTAAATCCAAATCGACGATTGTGCAGTAATTTCGATGATCTCGCCGCATTCGTCGGTGAAATGGAACCGAAACGCGACGAGCTCGATTACGAGATCGATGGAGTTGTTGTAAAGGTAAATTCGACCGCCCTTCAGGAAGAATTCGGTGCAACGACGAAAGCTCCGCGATGGGCGATCGCGTATAAGTATCCGGCTCGCAAAGCGACAACGAAACTGCTTGCGATCACGATCCAGGTCGGGCGAACGGGTGCGTTAACACCGGTCGCGAATCTAGAACCGGTTTTGCTCGCGGGAACCACGGTTGCCCGAGCGTCGCTGCATAATGAGGACGAGATCAAGCGGTTGGGAATTCGAATCGGCGATACGGTCGAGATCGAAAAGAGCGGCGAGATCATTCCGCAAGTTCTCGGCGTGGTCGAAGCAAAACGGGACGGCAGCGAAACAGAATTTGAGTTTCCGAACGTGTGTCCCGTTTGCGATTCTGATGCTGTACGGCCCGATGGTGAAGCGGTTCGCAGATGCACCAACGACATTTGCCCGGCGAAGATCAAGGCTCGGATCCAATACTTTGCGTCGCGAAAGGCGATGGATATCGAAGGGCTTGGCGAAGT